>CAVAWW010000047.1:0-16456 GCA_963592475.1 bacterium | reverse complement strand
CTTTTCTTTTGCAGGCGTTTTCTTTTTCAAATAAAAAGAAAATGCCGAAACGCGGGTAGTATAAAATATTTGATTGTTGCAGGACGCGAATGTAGTAGCCAATTATCAACAATTCGCAATGGTTATGACCTTGTATCGGCTTCCGCCGATAGCGAACAGCCGTAAGGGCCGCCCCTACAAATTGTGCAATTTTCGCGGCGGAATATACGTCCCTACGCGATTGTACCAATTCGCAATATTGATACGACTGTCTATATCCGATACCCACACCCGCGCCCTCCAACTTATCAACACATCCCTATCTCATGTCGAAATGAAAAAATCCTACCCACGAAAGCCGTTGATAGGATTTGCTGTTTTACTCGTTCTGTTTATTTATACTGCGCGAGCACATCCGACGCGAGGGCTGTGAGCTCGTCTTTTACACTCTCGGGGGAGAGGATTGTCACATCTGCGCCGAAGTTCATTATCCATGTCAGAAACACGGGACTCACAAACACTTTTACGCGCATGTCAAAATGTGTGTCGGTGATATTTGAAAACGCAGTGTCGAAGCCGAATTTGTCTATCATGACATTTGCGAGCTTGTTTTCGCAGCGGAGCGTGACCGTCTCCTCGCGGCCGCCGTACATTCCGAAGGTCTGCTTTGAATAGAGCGCCATGTCGAAATCGGCGAAGAATTCCGCGCCGTCGCGCTTTTCTTCGGTCGGCTGAATTTTTGTCATTTTGTCGACCCGGTAGTGCTTTATCTTGTTCTCGTCCGAGTCGTAGCCAATCATGTAATAATTTTCATCATCCCAGGTCAGCGCCCACGGGCTGATGCGATATGTTTTGCCGTCGTGGCGCAGCTTCTTCTGCTTGTGTTCGTCCCAGGTGAAATATTGAAACGCTATCTTCGCGTCGCGGTTTATCGCGTCGTGTATGTAGTCGACGGCGTAATAGATGCTCTCGTTCATCGCTTTGATGCGGTTCGAGACAAAGACCTGCCTTTGCAGTTCCTGCGCCTCATATCGGCTCGCAAAGCCCTCGATTTTCTTTATCAGCTCGTTGCTCTTCTTGTGCGTGATGAAGCGTGAGGACTGAACCGCGTCGACAAGAAGCTTCAGCTCCGGCAGTTCAAATTCGCGGCTGATGACATGATAAGTCACGCTTTTGCCTTTTCTCTTGTCGATATCGAGCCCGAACAGACAGAGCACTTCAATGTCGTTGTAGAGCGTCTTGCGCTCCGCATCGATGCCGTATTCGCCCAGCGCGTCCGATATCTCGGCGAGCGTCATTCCGTGCTCGTCGTCCGTGTTTTCGAGCAGGATCTTCATCAGATAGAGCAGTTTTATTTTCTGGTTTGATTTTTTAGCCATTTTTATATCCTCCGATTTGATTTACGGATATATTATAAAATATTTCGTGTACCAAAAAACGGACTCTGCAAAGTTATTATACGGCATATTGCCAAATTTTGCAATGAGCAAAATGCTATTTTTTGTCAAAATAAAGTTCATTATTGAAAATGTGCTTGACAAAAAAGCGAAATATGAGAAATATGATAAAATGAAATAAAAATTGCAATAAAGGGAGAACGTTATGGATCTTGTTATCGGCATTATTTTTGATGTTATCGCAACTGCGGCTTTGGTGTACCTGTTTATCTTCGAATATAACAGCGAGTATGAGGCGGCGACTATTATCGTTCCGGTGCTCATTTATATCATCTGGAGCAGACGCGTTCAGATGATAAAGATACGCAAATGGCGCGAGTCGATTGAAAAGCAGATGAAAAATAAAGACGAAAAAGAGTCATAACCAAACAAAAAGCGGCGGCAAACCACTTGAGGCTTGCCGCCGCTTTTTATTAACTTACTTTGCGAATGCGTCGTTGTGGGTCAGCGCGAACCAGATTTTGCAGAACAGCTCGCTCTTTCCGCATACGTAGAGAATCGTGTCGGCGAAAAGCTTGACTACATTGCCCCAGTCGAAGAAGAACTTGTTCTCCGCCTCCGGCGCACCGTCATAGTCGAGGGTGAACGCCTGGGTGTAGAGAATACCGCCTTCGCCGAAAACCTCGGCGCGGACATAGCTGCCTATCTCGTCTGAGTAGTCGTCGAGGTCTATCTCAGAGCCGACATGAATGACCTTGCCGTCCGCTATCCAGTGAATTGTCAGATAGTTCTCTGCGGTTATCGCTATCGTGTCCTCCTTGTCGTCAACGGCGATGTTTGTTATCACCGGCTGAACAAGATCGGGCGATGCGTACCACTGACCGTTCTCGTCCGCGATATTATAGCCTACTTCCTTGCTGAACTGTTCGAGCTCGGGGGTGTTCTTTATATATCTGCTTCCCGCGAAGAACGCGCCCTGCTTCATGCATTCCTTGAGGTTATCTACCGTGTTCGAGGGCATGAGCATTATCGTCCAGCCGTTGTCCATGGCGGAGAGACGATGTGCGTCGGAGCTTGCAAAAGCAAGGACGTTGCGCCCGGAGGGTACGACCTTCTGAAGCAGGATATCCCAGAGCTTGCGGTCGTGGCGGGTGCGGTAGTCGCCCTTGGAGTTGACATCGATGCCGAGGCAGGAGGGATACATCTTGAGCAGACGGGCGAACTTATTTATGTCGTAGTCGTAGTCTTCGTTATACGCCTTGTCGAAATCCTTTTCGTTGCGCGCGCCTGTGTATTCGCCTGGGTGGTTGATGACCGAAAGACCGCCGAGCGCTTCAACGTTCTTTATCGGAGTCTCGTAGTCGCTCGTGCCGCCCAGAACGCCGTTGCCGTAGTCAACGAACCAGGAGTTGACATGCGAGTTGTTGAACGAAGTCGGGTTGTTCTCGATGCCGTAGGGGACTCGGAGCATTCCGCGTCCGCCTCTGTCGCTGCCGGAGGTTATCTGATTGTAGCGCTCCTGAGTCAGTCCCGTCGGCTTCTCAAAGCCGTTCTCGCGTCTGAATCCGAGCGCGAGCTGGAGCGCGGGAACATAGTTCGGCTCTGTCCAGCCTCTGTCAACGGTGCCGTGATCGGTTATCGCGAGAATGTCGTAGCCCATTGAATAGTAGGTCTCGATGACATATCTGAAATCGTTGTCGCCGTCGGAAACTATGCTGTGGTTGTGTAGGCTCGCCTTGTATTGACCGTAGTTTTTCCAGTCAACCGTGGCGTAGGGGTTCGTTATCGCGTAGTCAACGTCCTTCGTGTCCGCGTCCTGCGCGAAGACTGCGGGAAGCATCCCGAAGAGCATCACTGCGGCGAGGAAGAACGAGAGAATACGCTTGAAACTGTTTTTCTTCATCTCATGACTCCTTTTCTTTTTGCGTGTATGAGAAAATTTGCTGAAATCATTATACAATATTGCGCCGCAAAAGTCAAAAATTTTATGCGCATTTACCTAATTTTTGGTCTTGGATATGGAAAAAGCGTGTTATATATGTTAGAATCATATAAGTATCTCGACGGAGGACGATATGGATATAAGGAATGAGCTTGAACAGCTCAGAGATGAAAAGTACAGGGAGTTCAGCTTGTCGCTCCTGCCGAATGTCGATAAGAGTAAGATAATCGGCGTTCGCCTGCCGCAGCTGAGAGCGGTCGCGGCTCGGATAAAAAAAGAAAGCCCCAAGGGCGTTATGCCCGATCTCCCGCAGGGTGATACGCTTGAAGAAAAGCTTGTGCGCGGATTCGTTATTGCAAGTGCCGATCTGCCGTTCGAAGAGCATCTGAAAGCGGTGGCGGATTTTGTGCCGGAGATAGATAATTGGTCTGTATGCGACAGCTTCGTGAACAGCCTCAAGTTTTTCAAAAAAGACAGGGAGCGGGTCTGGGAGTTTTTGCAGCCGTATTTTGATTCCGATAAGCCCTATGACATCCGCTTTGCGGTCGTCTCAGTGCTCGATTATTTCTCGGACGATGAGTACGCCGCCCGCGCTTTCGAGAAGTTTGATGCGATAACCAACGATGACTACTATGTGAAGATGGCGGTCGCGTGGGCGGTCTCCGTGTTCTTCGTCCATGCGCCGGAAAAGACATGGCAGTATCTCGAAGATAATTGTCTCGACGATTTCACTTTCAACAAGTCGCTTCAGAAGATAACCGAATCTTATCGCGTCACGCCGCAGGACAAGGCGAAGATACGCGCAATGAAACGCAAATAACAGCCGAATAGGAGATAATACAATGAGCAACAAAGCACGCAGAATTTTTTCAAAAGCAGTCAATTTGATTACTTCCGCAACCGCGCAGGGCTTGAGCAAAGGCGAACTCGGCTCACCGGATACTCCGGAGGAGATGAAGTCGATTGCGCGAATCGCCGCCGAAGAGGGCATAGTTATGCTCAAAAACAACGGCGTGCTGCCGATAGAAAAAGATGAGAACGTCTGCATTTTCGGCAGGATTCAGAGGGACTATTTCTTTGTCGGCTACGGTTCCGGAGGCGATGTCAACAAGCCCTATTGCGTCGATCTTGTGGACGGCATGAAAAACGCCGGAATAAAAGTTGACGAGCAGATTGAAAAGATATATTTAGATTGGATAAAGAAGAACCCGGCGGACGACGGCTTCTGGGGCGCATGGCCGCGCTATCACGATGAGATGAAGATAGACGAAAAGACCGTCGCCGATGCGGCAAAGCGCAGCAGCTGCGCCGTCGTAGTTATAGGCCGCTCCGCGGGCGAGGACAGGGAAAACACGCTCAAAAAGGGCAGCTATTATCTGACTGACGATGAAACCGCGCTGCTCGACAAGGTGACTGCGAACTTTAAAAACACCGTCGTGCTGATAAACAGCGGCAATATTATAGATATGTCGTGGATGAATAAATACGGCGACAAGCTCGGCGCGGTGCTCTATGTCTGGCAGGGCGGAATGGAGAGCGGAAACGCCATTGGCGAGGTTCTCTCCGGCAAAGTTTCGCCGAGCGGCAAGCTGCCCGATACAATTGCCGATTGCTATAATAGCTATCCGGCGGCGGAGAACTTCGGCAAGAGGACATACAACAACTACGCCGAGGATATCTTCGTCGGCTACAGATATTTTGAAACCTTCGCGCCCGAAAAGGTCATGTTCCCGTTCGGCTTCGGTCTTAGCTACACTTCGTTCGAGCTGTCCGGCAAGACCGTCATGGAGGCGGACGACAGAATAATAGTCTCCGTAAAAGTCAAGAATGTCGGCTCTGCCGCAGGCAAAGAGGTTATTGAAGTCTATTACGGCGCGCCGCAGGGCGAGCTCGGCAAGGCGGCAAAGAGCCTTGCCGCATATGAAAAAACGCGCACTCTTCTGCCGGGTGAGGAACAGAGAGTGGTCGTGTCGTTCCCGTGCGCCAATATGGCGTCGTTCGATGATTCCGGCAAATCCGGCGCGGTGTTCTGCTATGTGCTCGAAGCGGGGGATTATCCCATCTATGCCGGCACCGATGTGCGCTCCTGCGAGCAGATAGGCGTCCACACGGAGCCGGAGCTTCGCGTCACCGAGCGTCTTGTGAGCCGCGCGGACTGCGCCCCGAAAGAGGCATTCGACCGCCTTGTCGCCGCGACCGACGAACAGGGAAAAATAGAAAAAGCATATGAATCCGTCCCGCTGAGCACCGTTTCGCGCCGTGAGGAGATAGAGAAAAATCTGCCCGAAGCCCCCGATTTCACGGGCGACAGGGGCATAAAACTCGAAGATGTCGCCAACAACAGAGCGACTCTTGCGGGCTTCACGGCTCAGCTCGAGGATGTTGAGCTTGAGGCTCTCTGCCGCGGCGACTATATCATGAACAGCAAGCTCGGCACTCCCGGCAACGCCGCAGTTTACGGCGGAATACTCAAATCTCTGCGCAAAAAAGGCGTGCCGCCCGTAAGCGCAACGGACGGACCCTCCGGCATCAGACTCCATTGCTATGCCTCGCTCCTGCCTATCGGCACGCTGCTCGCGAGCACATGGAATCAGCAGCTCGTCCGCGAGCTCTATTCTGTCGAGGGCGCTGAAATGGCGCGCAAGGGCTCCGATGTCCTGCTCGCCCCGGGTATGAATATCCACAGAGATCCGCTCTGCGGCAGAAACTTTGAATATTTCTCCGAGGATCCGCTGCTTGCCGGCACCATGGGCGCGGCGGTCGTGCGCGGCATCCAGTCGCAGGGAGTCTCCGCCTGCCCGAAGCACTTCGCCTGCAACAATCAGGAGACCATGCGTATCTATAACGATTCGCGCGTGTCCGAGCGCGCTCTGCGCGAGATTTATCTCAAGGGCTTTGAGATATGCGTCAAAACCGCGCACCCGTTCAATATCATGACTTCTTATAATAAGATAAACGGCGTCTGGGGACACTATCATTACGGCACCTGCACGCAAATACTGCGCGGCGAGTGGGAATATGACGGCTGCGTCATGACCGACTGGTGGATGCGCGCTTGCAAAGACCCGGATTTCCCGCTGCTTCGCAACAACGCCTACCGCGTGCGCGGACAGGTGGATGTGCTCATGCCGGGCGCGGGAGCGGGCTCGCGCAAGGCAAAATATGACCCGACTCTGCTCGAGAGCCTCGGCAAGCCGGACGGCATCACCCGCGCGGAGATATTCCGCAGCGCGATGAACACCCTGCGCTTCGTCCTGCGCTCGCATCCGTTCTGCGCCGAGCACGGACTGGATAACGGCTACCGCCCGGGTTCCGATTGGTTCGAGTGTCGGTAATTTTTAGGATTACTTTATAAATTATCAAAAATATTTGCAGAAAAGCCGCAAAAAATGTGTGTTTATACAGAATATTGTTGACTGCCCGTCCTTGCTGTGATAGACTTCTCTTTAGCTTCCGATAATTTGATCGGTTATATAGGAGTAGTTGAATAATGGTTAAGAGGATCTCCGCGCTTGCGGCGGTTCTGCTGTGCGTATTCATGCTGTGCTCGTGCACGGCGTCGCGCTCGCAGATCGGCGCATATGTCCGCGGCACGCTCGACTCTGTCTATCTCAACAAGAACAGCGACGAGTATCTGGAATCGGTCGGCGACACCGCCGAAGAATGTGAAACCCAGTATCAGCAGTATATCCGCGACGAGGTCGAATATTTCAAAATGTGCATGGATATCGACGAGGTGTCCGACGCGACTTATCAGCGCATGGTGAAGATATTCGAAACACTCTATGCCCATTGTAAGTATGAGGTCGGCGAGGTAACGCGAAGCTCCGACAGATTCCTTGTCAGCGTGACCGTCTATCCGATAGATGTCATATCAAAAGCGGAGGAAAACGGCATCGACGATTTCGAGAAGTCCTATGGCGAACGCGCGAGAAAAGGGGAGTTCGATAAGCTCTCCGACTCCGAACGCGAGGAGCTCTGGGCGGACGGAATAATTACCGAGGTCGAAAAGAATCTTGATAATATAGGCTATCTCGACCCCGTCACGATATCGCTCCAGGTGATTATCGAGGACGACGGATATTCAATTGTGGATGATGACCTCGTTCGCATGGATGAACTTGTTATCAGCTATTGACAGACAAAGCAAAACCGTTCCGAATTATTCGGAACGGTTTTTTTAACGGAAATATATAACGGTCATTGTCTGCGACATTTGTCTTGACATTTTATTGCTGTGCATATAAAATGTACTGCGGGAGATGAGAAAATAAATATGATACCAACCGAAAGCTACAACTGCTATGAGTATTTCAAGAACAACACTGCAGCGTTCGGCGACTATGATGCCGCGATTCATTTCGGTCACAGGATAAAGCGTTCCGCCCTGCTTTCCGATATCGACCGTCTCGCGGCGTATTTCAAGAGCGCGGGGCTTCGGCGCGGTGATGTGTACACCGTGTTCCTGCCGACCTGCGTGCAGAGCTTCGTCGCCTTTTATGCGCTCAATAAAATAGGTGTTATCGCAAATATCGTGCATCCGCTGACCCCGCCTGAGCTTCTCAAGGAGACTATGGACGCGGTCGGCTCAAAGGGCGTTATGCTCATGGATCTGCTCGCAAAGCCCTATGTCGATATGCTCAATTTCCACAATGTCCCGTGCGTTGTGTGCTCGAATTCCGATTATGTTTCGCCTGCGGCTCATCCGGCTTTCCGCGGCTATGAGCTGTTCGCGGCGCACGCATCGTCGGGCATAAAAAATGCGCTGAGCTATCGCGCGGTTATTCATCGCTGCCCGCCCTCGGACGGAGTCCACAACAACGGCTCGGATATCGCCGTCTATCTTCACGGCGGCGGAACAACGGGAAAGAGCAAGACCATAAAGCTCTCTTCAAAGGCGCTCAACGAACTTGCATATAAGACGGGAAAGGTCGAGCATCACAACACCCCCGGCGTCGAGTGCTCGATGATAGTCCTGCCGCTCTTCCATGCGTTCGGACTCGGCGTGTCCATGCATTTCAGCATGTGCGAAGGCTTTTGCTGTATCCCCGTCGCGCGCTTCAAGCCGCGCAAGGCAAACGAGCTTATACGCGAATATAAAGTCTCTTTCATCGTCGGCGTGCCGAATATGTATAAGAAGATGTTCGAGCAGAAGAACTTCGAGGGCAAGCATCTGCGGAATCTCGAGCTGCTCTTCAGCGGCGGCGATATCGTGACCGAACAGTTCATTGATATGTTTAACTCGACTATAGCTAAATGGGGCGGCAAGGGCAGACTCTTCCGCGGCTACGGACTTACCGAAGTCAGCTCCGTCTGCTGCACGAATACATATGCCGATTTCAAGCGCAATTCCGTCGGCAAGCCGTTTTACGGTATGCGCGTCGAGATATGGGATAAGGACAAAAAACGCCTGCCCGCAAATACCGTCGGCGAGATAGCCGTCTCCGGTTCGACTCTTATGGAGGGCTATTTAAATGAGCCGACAAGCGGAGTCTATACCGACGACAGCGGCGTGCGCTGGGTGCTCACTGGCGACCTCGGCTATATCGATGAAGACGGTTTCTTGTTCTTCACCGGGCGCAAAAAGAGACTTATTATTATCTCGGGCTACAACGTCTATCCGTCCGATATCGAGGAAAAGGTCATCGGCGTCGCCGGGATAACCGAGGCTTGCGCCGTTCAGGGTTATATCGAGGCAAAGCCGATAGTCAAGCTCTATGTCGCGCTCGACAGCGCGCCGGAGAACAAGAAGAAAAAGATTGAAGAAATAAATGAATTCTGCAGCGAAAATCTGCCGCGCTTCTCGCGCCCGACAAAGATCATCATTCTCGACGCTCTGCCGCGCACCCGGATGGGCAAGGTCGATTTCATGAAGCTCTGCGACCCCGCGCCGACCGAAAAACGCCGCGAGCGCGAAAAGGCAGAAAAGCAGGAAGCAAAGCAGTAAACCGCACGAAAAAACATATACTAAAGACCGATCTGTATGCCTTGCAGAACGGTCTTTTTTTCTTTTTACGATAGCAGATTTGACTTTTGGCGGCGTTTTGCATATAATAAGACTGCATTTGCGTTTCAGTGCCGTTTGTGTAATATCGAGAAAGGAAATTTGTCAAACCGTTTTAAAATTTTTCGGTCATAAAAATAGCGCCGGGTCTGCAAGCACTGAAGGCTGCGAGCCTTTGCAGATGACGAGGAAGAAGTCATCGAAATTTTCGGCGGATGCTTCTTGCCCCATAAGTGCGGGGGACACAGGCTCTCTTATAAAACAGCGCGGCGACGCGCAGACAGAGGGGAGAGCAATGCACAAATATTTTTGTAAAGGAAAAACAGAATATGTGTGGAATTGTTGGTTACGTTGGAGATAACAGTGCGTCTCCGATATTGATCGATGGTTTGAAGAAGCTGGAGTACAGAGGTTACGATTCGGCGGGCATCGCCGTATGCCGAAACGGAAAGATAACCACTGTCAAGACGAAGGGCAGAATAAGCGACCTTCAGCAGAAGCTCGACGAAGTCGGCACCCCGCAGGGGAGCGTCGGCATAGGTCATACCCGCTGGGCGACCCATGGCGCGCCGACAGATGCAAACGCCCATCCCCATTCGGGTTCGAGCGGGCGCGTCACCCTCGTCCATAACGGTATCATCGAAAACTATCTTGAACTCAAAGCCGAGCTTGAAAAGCAGGGCAGGCAGTTTAAGTCGCAGACCGACACGGAAGTTCTCGCTCAGCTTTTCGACAGTCTCTATGACGGAAATCCGCTCGAGACCATGCTGAAAGTTATAAAGCGCGTGCGCGGCTCTTATGCCGTCGCGGTGCTGATGAGCGACCACCCGGATGAGATACTCGCCGCCAAAAAAGACAGCCCGCTGATAGTCGGCATCGGCAGTGGGGAGAACTATCTCGCCTCCGATATTCCGGCTCTGCTCAAATATACACGCGACTGCGCCGTCATGCAGGACGGCGAGATTGCGATAGTCGGCAAAACTTCGGTCGGATTTTTCGATTCCGACGGCAAGCCGATAGACAAAAAATTAATGCATATAACCTGGGATGCGGACAGCGCCGAAAAGGGCGGATATAAGCATTTCATGAAAAAAGAAATAGCCGAGCAGCCGAAAGCCGTGCGTGACACGCTGGGCGGCAGAATAGTTGACGGAAGAGTCAACCTTCCCGAGCTCACCCTCAGCGACGAGCAGATAAAGAACATCGGTGTAATTCATATCGTCGCCTGCGGCAGTGCGTGGCATGTCGGAATGACCGCCAAATATCTGATAGAGCGCTCGGCGGGGATACTCTGCGAATGCGACCTCGCGAGCGAATTCCGCTACAGACACCCCGTTGTCCGAGATAACGATCTTTGTGTTGTTATCAGCCAGTCGGGCGAAACGGCGGACACCCTGGCGGCGCTCCGCGAAGCAAAGAGCAGGGGCGCACACACTGTTTCAATAGTCAATGTCGTCGAGAGCACGATTGCCAGAGAGAGCGACGATGTTATATACACCATGGCGGGACCCGAGATAGCCGTCGCCACAACAAAGGCGTTTTCGGCTCAGCTCGCCGCAGTCTATCTGCTTGCCCTGCGCCTTTCAAGGGCGGTCGGCAGGCTCGATGAATCGGAAGAAAAGCGGCATTGCGAAGCGCTTTTACGCCTGCCCGAGCAGATTGAACAGATACTCGAAAATGAGGAGCTGTTCAAGCCCGTTGCCGAGCGGTTTTCCAAGGCTTCAAGTATATTCTTTATAGGACGCGGACTCGACTACTCCATTTCCCTCGAGGGCTCGCTCAAGCTCAAGGAGATATCCTATATCAAGTCCGAGGCATACGCCGCCGGCGAACTCAAGCACGGCACGATATCGCTTATCGAGCCGGGAACTCCCGTGTTCGCCGTTGCAACTCAGCCCGATCTCTTTGAAAAGACCCTCGGCAATATCCGCGAGGTCAAGAGCCGCGGCGCATATGTTGCGGCGCTCGTCGGTGAGGACTGCGGCAACCCCGGGGAGTTTTCGGATGTCGCCATAAAGGTGCCGAACACACTGCCCGAATATATGCCCTCGCTCAATGTCGTTCCGCTCCAGCTCATAGCCTATTTCACGGCGGTCGAGCGCGGATGCGATGTCGATAAACCGCGAAATCTTGCGAAGAGCGTAACGGTCGAATAAATATAAAAATCCGCAGCGAAGAAAAATTTGCTGCGGATTTTTTGCCTGATAAGTTTACTTCGAGCGAAGTTTATGTTATCTTTATATACATCATGTATCATATATCCGAAAGGAAAGCAGATATGAGGAAGAATGACGATTACATAAAGCGCGCGGCGGCGGTCGTGCCGAGCGAGCGTCAGCTCAAGTGGCATGAGCTCGAGTTCTATGCCTTTATTCACTTCGGCATGAACACATTCACAAACTCCGAGTGGGGCAACGGCAACGACGACCCGGTGCTCTTCAATCCCGAGAAGCTCAACGCGAATCAGTGGGCGGCGGCAGTCCGCGCGGCGGGTATGAAAGCGATTATACTGACCTGCAAGCACCATGACGGCTTCTGCCTGTGGCCGAGCGAGTATACGGATTACAGCGTCAAAAAGAGCAAATGGAAAGACGGACAGGGCGATGTCGTGCGCGAATGCGCCGAGGCGTGCAAAAAATTCGGTCTCAAGTTCGGAGTCTATCTTTCACCCTGGGACAGGCACGATCCCCGTTACGGCGAGGGCGAGGCGTATAATAAATATTTCAAGAATCAGCTGCGCGAACTGCTGACTAACTATGGCGACATATTCTGCGTCTGGTTCGACGGCGCGTGCGGCGAGGGCAAGAACGGTCGCAAGCAGGAATATGACTGGCAGGGCTACTATGAGCTTATCCGCGAGTGCCAGCCCGAGGCGGTCATTTCCGTCACGGGCCCGGATGTCCGCTGGTGCGGAAACGAGGCGGGAGTCTGCCGCAAGAGCGAGTGGAATGTCGTGCCGTATTATTACAGCAATCAGGAGCTGATAGCCGCCGCATCTCAGCAGGACGCGGAGAAGCCGCCGAAGAGGATAAGCGCTACCACGCTCGACCTCGGCAGCCGCAAGGCGATAAAGAACGTCTCGAAGCTCATCTGGTATCCCGCAGAGGTCGATGTCTCGATAAGAAAAGGCTGGTTCTATCATCTCAACGAGGACTATGAGGTGAAGCCGCTGTCGAAGCTTATGGAGATCTATTATAACTCCGTCGGTGCGAATGCGAGCCTGCTGCTCAATATCCCGCCGAACAAAGACGGTCTGTTCGCCCAGCGCGATGTCGAGACTCTGCTTGCCATGGGCGCACAGCTTCAGATAGACTTCAACGAGGATCTGGCGGACGATTCGATAATGACCGATTCCTGCCATCTCGATGAGGAGCATCGCGGCCAGATGGCTCTGACCCACACCACCGACGAGTATTGGCATTCGGGTTTCGAGCCCGACCATGCGACCCTGACTCTCGACCTCGGCGACGATTACGATATCGACAAGATAGTGCTCTCTGAGCATATCGCGACGGGTCAGCAGATAGAAAAATTCTCGCTCTACGGTCAGATAAACGGCAAGTGGAAAAAGATATTTGCCGGCACCGTCATCGGCTCTAAGCGCATCTGCCGCTTTGAAGAGGCGAGAATGCAGTATATAAAACTCGTTATCGAGGAGACCCGCTGCTTTGCGACTATCGCAAGATTCGAAGCATATTAAAAGACATAACAAAACCGTCCCGCGGCAAATGCTTCGGGACGGTTGATTTTTTTATCTTACTTTTTGTTTGATTCAATCAGCTCTTTTATGAGCTTGTATGTGTTTTCGCCGAGTCTGATTATGCTCGGTCTGGTGTCGGCTTCGGGAAGTGCTCCCGCGGGGACAAGAACTTTGTGCCCGTCGCAAGCCATGAACTGCGGAAACGCCGCGTTCGATGTGACTGTCGGCTGCCCGTCGGCAGTCAGCAGATAATATACGAAGTCGTTGTAGGCGTCGCAGAAATCGTTGTGATCCTGATATCTGACGAACCATGTCGAATCCGGGAAGGCGCAGGTGGAAGCGTCAACGAGCAGATCACTCGAAAGATATTTGTTCGCGCTGTCCGCCTTGAGCGTTTCGCCTATTGGTGCGCAGGTCGCGCCGAGCGAGCCGAACTTTGTGTCGATAAGCATATCCGTCTGGTCAACGCAGTTGTCATATACCGGGATGGGTGCTATCGCGTATCCCATACTCACGCAGACTGCAAGACCGTTCTTCTGCTCCGCTTTGAGCCTGTCGCCGAGACCGACCTGAACGCCGTAGTGGTAGCCGTCGGTGAGCTTGGTCAGAGCGGAATATTTGCTTCCCGTGTCGGAATAGAGAGCCTTCTTCGCGTTTTCGTAGTATTCGTCAGGCACGAAGCTCCAAACTCCGGGCATCGTGGTTATTATCTCCGTCAGGCAGTCGTCATAGAGCGCGTCAAGATCCTCTTCGAGAATGTTGTTGACGAGGCACAGCAGCATGTCGACTATGAACGCATCCTTGAGCACGGAGAAGAGACTGCTGACAAAATCGCCTGTCGTGTCACCGCCGAGGAAAGTCTCGATAAACAGCTCGAACGCGTCGGCTTTGCCTGCAACATCGATGTTCTTCGTGAACAGATTGCCGACGAGCGTTATGCCCTGGAACGCGCCGCTGAGGAAAACGACCTTTTCAATATTCTCGGAGCCATAGAGAGAAATGTATGAAGCCGCGATGCAGGTGCCCTCGCTGTGCGCGCAGAGCACTACCTTGTCGTGGCGGGTGACTGCCTTTACTTCTTCGATATATTTTTCAAGCTCGCGTGCACTTTCGACGGGGTCGAGTCTCCAGTCGTAGCCGAAGATGTAGCGCCCGCCGTCATTTTCGCCCTGATACTGACCGCGGATGTCCCTCTTGTGAATATCCGTGTCGGTCGGCGTCTGATAGGATTTTGCCGATATCTTTGCCGTACCGTCCGCGGTGCACATCATGTTTCCCATGAGATGGAACAGAGCCTTTGAGAGCAGCGTGCGGAACAGCTCGTGTTCGCCTGCGGCGAGAGCCGCGAATGCGCCGGCAAGGCTCGGAATGGCGCTGACTATCTCAACGGCGCCCATCGGGAAAACAGCGCTCTGTGTGCCGTCGCCGTTGTCGTGATAGAGCTCGGTGCCGAAGCCGTTGACCATAACGACGGGCGGCGTGTCGCAGCTGCACTGTGCGCTGTCCGCAAATGCGCCTGCGGGAAGCATAACGAGCATGACGGCCGCAAGAATAAATGCTATTACTTTTTTCATGTTTGCTCCTCCTCTTATTTAGAGCATTAAAATCCGAAGAAAGAGGGCACAAGGTAGGTGATGACTGACATGATTATTCCCGCGATAAGAATGCCGAGGGCAATTGTCGGGAAGGATTTCTTTATCCTCATGTCGGTCAGGGCAGCTATCAGTGCTCCGGTCCATCCGCCCGTTCCGGGCAGGGGAATGGCAACGAATAAAAGCAGACCCCAGTCGCGCCAGCGTTTTACTTTTTCGCTGTTGCGCATCGAGCGAATCTCAAGCTTTTCGATGATCTTTGAAAAGACCGGCTTGTCGCGCAGGAATTGGAATATCTTGCGTATGAAGAGCAGAATGAACGGGATCGGCAGAATGTTGCCGAGATAGCATATGGCGAACGCACGCCAAAAATCAACGTGCAGCAGCTTCGCCGCTATCATGCCGCCGCGCAGCTCGAGAACCGGCAGCAGCGATACGAGAAAGATTATAAGTTCGTTAGGGATCTTGTTCTGAAAAAAGTCAACGAGACCCTGAGCGAATTCTTCAGTCATGTTCTTTTCCTTTCCTTTTCGGCGTTTTTGCGCCGTCAGTCATCGGTTTCAAAAATTCCGTGCTTGTCCATAAAACGACGCGCGCTCTTTAAAATCGCCTTGTCGTTTTCAAATTTCAGCGTTTCGAGCGCTTTGTCGAAGCCGAGCCAGATGTAGTCGTCTATCTCTTCGCGCTGAATTATCGTTTCTGTGTCTTCGGTCTTTGCCAAAAAGATGGTTACGCTCTTTTCGACCTTGCCCTGAATCGTGTAGTCGGATTTTGCGGTGAAGTCCGGAATGATGTCGATGTGTATCCCGGTCTCTTCAAGAACCTCGCGCCGTGCAGTCTGCTCGGGCGTTTCGCCGCGCTCCATGTGACCCTTGGGGAATCCCCAGTGGGCGCTGCGGCTGTTCTTGATGAGAAGAAGTCTGATCTCGCCGTTTATTCTGCGGCATACGACGGCACCGCACGAGCGCTCATAGAGACACTCAAGGCGGTATGTGCCCTCGGGCTCCGCAAAGGCGAGCGCATCGGCTATCTGATAGCCGATAAAACGCATATTTTTCGGCGCAACGACAAGTATGCCCTTGCGCTCTCCCTCTCTGTATAACACGGCAATTGCGCGCCCGTCAAAGTGTCTGACGGGATGATGAACGCCCATGATATAGGCGCCTGCGAAGCGGTTGTCAAACTGCCGTCTGCCTTCAAGAGAGCCGAAATTGAGAGAATATCTGTATCCGTACTGGCGGTTCAGGGAGCCGACCGGGTTTGTTATTCTGACTCTGACGAATTTACCTAACAAAGGTCATGCCCTCCCTATATCCGGCGAGATTTGCTTTGTTCGCAAACTCCCCGATTTTGAATTTATGTTATCTATTATACTTATTCTGCCCTCCAATTGCAATAGCGTCGATATAATTTTGGAAAATAGCGCCCCTCGCTGTGCTGACACCTTGTTAAATTTGTCGATATGTGATAAAATCAGTAATATCAGTAATAACTGATTACAGTCTGTTGAAAAAGTCCGTCATGCGCGGTCTCAAGGCTCCCCTGTGCAAGGGGAGCTGTCACGGCAAAGCCGTGACTGAGGGGTTGCTGTAATAAAAGTTCAAAAAACCAGCAAATTTGAAAAATTTAAACCTATTCAAAACAATCCCTCCGGCGCTTCGCGCACCTCCCTTTACACAAGGGAGGCGTTGATTTCGACGAAGCCCCCAAAACCGGGTCTATCAACACGCTGAAATCAGTAGTAACAGATTTTTATCCCGGGCGCGCAGAGATGCATGACCCGGAAGGAGGGTAACTTTTGCAGAAGATACTTATCGCGGACGATGAGGCGAAGATACGCCG
>CAVAWW010000046.1:0-17517 GCA_963592475.1 bacterium | reverse complement strand
CGCCGATAGCGGACAGCCGCAAGGGCTGTCCCTACGGTCGGTAAAATCAAAGATTTCGTGCCGCTTGCGCGGCAGCGGTGCGTCGAGTCGCCGCACCCTACAGGTTGCACGTCGATAAACTTGTACAGATTTCGCGGACGGATAATATCTGCCCATACCCCGCGCTTTTTCACTATTCACTTTTACTTATTACTTTGAGCGAAGCGAAACAACCCCCTCAGTCTCGGCTTGCGCCGAGCCGGCTCCCCTACAGGGGAGCCTTGAGTCCGTGCAATGACAGACTTTTTCGACAGACTGAGGGCTGCCGCATTTAGCGGCAGCCCCCTGTTTTTATGATTTCTTTTTTGTTTTTATTTTTCGCCTGTACTTTGCAAAGCAGACGATGCTTGCGATGACAAGCCCGATGCCGATGACGAGCACCCAATGCAGATAGTAGGTGTTGAGGAACGGAACGAACGAATAGACGGGCACGCGTGTTGTTGCCATGCGGTGTTCGTCTGATATCTGTGTCGTCCCGTCGGGGAGCATCTCCATCATCGGACCGTGGTCGTAGGTCACTTTCTGATAAGACTCAATGACCTGTGACAGAGTCAGCAGCACGCCGATTATGATAACTCCGAGCACGAGCGTGACTATTCCCGCGATGAGCAGCTGGCGGCTCTGCTCCGCCTTTCTGACATTTGCGGCGGTGCGGGCTACTGCGGGGATGTCCTCGTCGCAGTCGAGGTTGTCTTTTATAAGATAGTCGGTCGTGACGCCGAAAAGCTCGCTTAACTGAGCTATGTTGTCCGTGTCCGGAACGGCGGTGCCGAGCTCCCATTTTGATACCGCCTGCCGCGAGACAGTTATCCTGTTCGCAAGCTCCTCCTGCGACCAGCCGCGCTCTTTTCTGAGCTTTTGCAGTTTTTCGGGGAAGTTCATGAATTTCTCCTTTCGCGTATTTTTTATTGCACTTGTATTTTACACGAAAGCAAAATTTCAGTCAACATATCAGAGCTTGCAATCTGTCAACCGGAGTTTACATTGCATATTTGTCCGGTTGCGGCGGGGAAAATAAAAATTTTTTATTTTATATCCCTCTATCTTGTCTGCAATTTGACTAAAATATCCATATATAGAGTGCCGATTTTCATCACGCAAGTTTTTGAAAAAATATTGCGAAAACCCTTGCAATACAAGGATTTGTGTGGTATCATTATCAGGCATGATTGTGGGAAGTGGGGCAAGTATGCCCGAAACACAATCTGCTGATATGCGATGATGCAGAAGGTGGCCGTCCTTTGAGACGGGGAATTTCTGCGGAGTATGTCCGATTTAAAACCGGGCGAAACAGGTCTGACTGCCGCACGGGGTGCGTTTCCCTCGCACCTTCGCTTGAGGCAGCAGTAATTGCATCTGCTTTCTTCACACCCGGAAATATCGTTTTCCGGTTTTTAAAAAGGAGAACGAGGAAACACCCGGAGGCGTTGAAAGAAAAGAAGCAATGCCCGCCAATCATTAAGGAGGCGCAAACAATGGCAGCAAAGGGAAAAATCAGAATCAGACTCAAGGGCTATGACCACAACCTCGTCGACAAGGCGGCGGAGAAGATCGTAGAGACCGCAAAGAGAACCGATGCTCAGGTCTCAGGTCCCGTACCGCTCCCGACAGAGAAGGAAGTCGTTACCGTCCTTCGCGCAGTCCACAAGTACAAGGACTCCCGCGAGCAGTTTGAGCAGCGTACACACAAAAGGCTCATAGACATCATCAGACCTTCAGCAAAGACTGTTGAAGCTCTTACCGGTCTTGAGCTTCCCGCAGGCGTGGATATAGAGATCAAACTCTAATACATTATATATATGCGTGAGAGCGCAGATATGATGTACGCCGCAGGTCAAGTTGGCGAGAGCCAACCAATAACCTAAAGGAGGAGAAAGGAACTATGCAAAAAGCACTCATCGGAAAGAAGATCGGCATGACTCAGATCTTCGATGCAAACGGAAACGTTGTTCCCGTAACAGTCGTCGAGGCAGGCCCCTGCTCTGTCGTTATGAAGAAGACTGTTGAAAACGACGGCTACGAAGCTGTTCAGCTCGGCTTCGGCGACGTCAAAGTTCAGAGAGTCAACAAGCCCATGAAGGGTCACTTCGACAAGGCGGGCACAGCCCCCAAGAAGTCCCTCAGAGAGTTCAGACTTGACGATCAGTCGAGCCTCAACGTGGGCGATATCCTCAAGGCCGACGTTTTCGCTGTTGGCGATCACGTTGACGTTGTCGGTACAAGCAAAGGTAAGGGCACCGCAGGCGCCATCAAGAGATGGAACTTCTCTAGACTCAAGATGACTCACGGTACCGGACCCAACGCAAGACACGCCGGTTCTCTCGGCGCGTGCAGCGATCCCTCGAGAGTTTACAAGGGAAAGAAGCTCGCAGGTCACCTCGGCCACGAGAGAGTTACTATCCAGAATCTTGACATTGTCAAGGTCGACGCTGAGAACAACCTTATCGCTATTAAGGGCGGCATCCCCGGCCCCAAGGGCGGCATCGTTCTCATCAGAGACAGCGTTAAGAATGTGTAAGAAAGGAGTAGAGTTTAATGCCTAATTATTCAGTTTTTGACAAGACCGGCAAGAAGGTATCGGACATTGCCCTTTCGGACGCGATCTTCGCAATCACCCCGAACGCTTCGGCAATGCACCTCTGCGTGGTAGCATATTTGGCAAACCAGCGCCAGGGCACTCAGTCTACCCTTACACGCGCTGAAGTCAGAGGCGGCGGCAAGAAGCCCTGGAGACAGAAGGGCTCGGGCCGCGCAAGACAGGGCTCAATCAGAAGCCCGCAGTGGACCCACGGCGGTATCGCACTCGGCCCCAAGCCCCGTGAGTACGGCAAGACAGTCAACAAGAAGGTCAGAAGACTCGCTATGAAGTCCGCTCTTTCCTCCAAGGTCGCAGCTGAGGAGCTTATCGTCCTCGACAGCCTTGAGATGAACGAGATCAAGACCAAGGAAGTTGTCAGCGTTCTCAAGGCTCTTGAGACCGGTAAGAAGGTTCTCATCGTCCTTCCCGAGAAGAACGAGACCGTCTACAGAAGCGCTCGCAACATCAAGGGCGTCAAGACCACTCTTGTCAGCACACTCAATGTTTACGATATCCTCAACTGCGATTCTCTCGTAGTGCTCAAGGATGCCGTATCGAAGATTGAGGAGGTATACGCATGAGCAAGATAGCACAGGACATCATCCTTCGTCCTATCATCACCGAGGAGAGCATGCTCGGTACAGCGGACAAGAAGTACACCTTCTCCGTTGCCAAGGACGCAAACAAGATAGAGATCGCCAAGGCAGTTGAAGAGCTCTTCAAGGTCGAAGTCAAGAGCGTCAACACCGTTAACTGCCGCGGCAAGAAGCGCCGCTACGGCCGTTTCGAGGGATACACTTCCTCGTGGAAAAAGGCTATAGTGACCCTTACGGAGAACTCCAAGACCATCGAGTTCTTCGACGGCATGATGTAATAATCAACCAATAATCCGGCGGTAAAGTATGGAGGGTCGACACCTCCGCAAAGCCGCTATGAGGAGAGTGAAACCAAATGTCGATCAGAGTTTACAAGCCGACAACAAACGGTCGCCGTAACATGTCGGTCACAGATTACTCCGGGCTGTCAAAGGTTGCTCCCGAGAGAAGCCTTCTTGCTCCTCTCTCCAAGAACTCCGGACGCAACAGCTACGGCAGAATCACCGTTCGCCATCGCGGCGGCGGAAACCGCAGAAAGTATCGTATAATCGACTTCAAGCGCGATAAGTTCGATGTTTCTGCAACTGTTAAAACACTTGAGTACGATCCCAACCGTTCAGCTCATATAGCTCTGCTTGAGTATGCCGACGGCGAGAAGAGATACATCCTCGCTCCCGCAGGCCTCGCAGTGGGCGACACGGTTGTCGCAGGTCCCGATGCCGATATCAAGGTCGGCAACGCACTTCCCCTGACCAATATCCCCACCGGTACTTTCGTTCACAACGTTGAGCTTTATCCCGGCAGAGGCGGTCAGCTGGCAAGAGCGGCGGGCAACTCCGCACAGCTCATGGCTAAGGAAGGCGCATACGCCCTTCTTCGTCTGCCCTCGGGCGAGCTGAGAAACGTTCCCGCTTCCTGCATGGCAACAGTCGGTCAGGTCGGCAACGTTGACCACGAGAATGTCAAGATCGGTAAGGCAGGCCGCAGCCGTCACCTCGGCTGGAGACCCACCGTCCGCGGCTCCGTCATGAACCCGAACGACCACCCGCACGGCGGCGGTGAGGGCAAGAGCCCGATCGGTAGACCCGGTCCCTGCACTCCGTGGGGCAAGCCCGCACTCGGCTATAAGACGAGAAACACCAAGAAGGCCTCCGATAAGCTTATCGTGAAGCGCCGCAACGGCAAGTAAGTCGAGAAAGGAGCAGAAATAATGGGCAGAAGCGTTAAAAAAGGACCTTTCGTGCAGCCTAAACTGCTCGAGAGAGTCGTGGAGATGAACAAGTCCGGCAACAAGCAGGTTCTCAAGACCTGGAGCCGCAGCTCCACAATCTTTCCCGAATTTGTCGGCCACACCTTCGCTGTTCATGACGGACGCAAGCATGTCCCCGTGTATGTAACAGAGGATATGGTTGGACATAAACTCGGTGAATTCGCACCGACCAGAACTTTCAAGGGTCATGCGGGTTCCAAAACAACAAATAACGGTAAATAATCAGTCGAAAGGAGTGTGTAACAATGCAGGATAATACAATGCCTCAGGCAGTGGCTAAGGCAAACTATGTGCGCATTGCTCCCCGCAAGGTTCAGATAGTGCTCGACCTTATCCGCAATCAGCCGGCAGACAAAGCGCTGGCAATTCTCAAACACACGCCCAAGGCTGCGTGTGAACCGCTTCTTAAACTTTTGAAGTCCGCTATAGCGAACGCTGAGAACAAGAACATGGACACTTCCAATCTTTACATCAGCGAGTGCACTGTAGGTCAGGGACCGACCCTCAAGAGAATAAGAGCGAGAGCTCAGGGCAGAGCGTTCAGAATCAACAAGAAGACGTCGCACATCACCCTGGTGCTCAAGGAAGCGGAATAAGCGAGGAGGAGGTTAAACAATGGGACAGAAAATTAATCCCACCGGTCTTAGAATCGGTGTAATTAAAGACTGGGAGTCACGCTGGTACGCAGATCCCAAGGATTTCGGCGATACCCTCGTTGAAGATCACAAGCTGCGTGAATTCCTCCTTGAGCTCCTTGCTCCGGCAGGCGTGCCCAAGATCGAGATCGAGCGCAATTCCAAGAGAGTCAACATCAACATTTTCTGCGCAAAGCCCGGCATGGTTATAGGCAAGGGCGGCGCTGAGATAGAGAAGCTCAAGAAGCTCTGCGAGAGCAAGCTCGGCGGCAAAGAGGTTTCGCTCAACATCGTTGAAGTTAAGCAGCCCGACCTTGACGCTCAGCTCGTTGCTGAGAACATCGCTTCTCAGCTTGAAAGAAGAGTTTCCTTCCGCCGTGCTCTCAAGCAGTCCATCGGACGCACCATGAGACTTGGCGCAAGAGGTATAAAGACTCAGGTTTCCGGCCGTCTGGGCGGTGCGGAAATAGCACGTACAGAGCAGTATCATGAGGGTACTATCCCGCTGCAGACCATCAGAGCCGACATCGACTATGGCTTCGCTGAGGCCAAGACCACTTACGGCCGCATCGGTGTCAAGGTCTGGATCTACAAGGGTGAGGTTCTTCATGACAACCGCAGCAGCAATAACAGAAGAAGATCATCACGCAAGGAAGGGGGAGCTCGCTAATGCTGTTACCCAAGAGAGTTAAGCACCGCAGGGTACAGAGAGGCAGAATGACCGGTAAGGCCATGAGAGGCAACAAGGTCTCTTACGGCGATTTCGGTCTCGTAGCTCTCGAGCCCGCCTGGATCACCGCTAACCAGATCGAGGCAGCCCGTATCGCAATGACCCGTTACATCAAGCGTGGCGGTCAGGTCTGGATAAAGATTTTCCCCGACAAGCCGGTAACCAAGAAGCCCGCTGAAACCCGAATGGGTTCCGGTAAAGGTGCTCCCGAGTATTGGGTTGCCGTTGTTAAGCCCGGCAGAGTCATGTTTGAGATCGCCGGTGTTGATAAGGAGCTCGCAGAAGAGGCTATGCGTCTTGCTGCTCACAAGCTCCCCATCAAGTGCAAATTTGTAACTAAGGAAGAAACGGGTGGTGAACAGGAATGAAAGCCAGTGAAATAAGAAAACTTTCCGCCAAAGAGCTGGATGCTAAGCTGCTTGAGTTAAAGGATGAGCTTTTCAAACTGCGCTTCCAGCAGGCTGTTAACCAGCTCGACAACCCGATGCGAATCAGTGCCGTCAAGAAGGACATAGCGCGCATTAAGACAGTTCAGCGCGATATCGAGCTTCACGGCGCCAATTCGTGATGAAAGGGAGGTCAACACTTATGGAAAGAAACCTCAGAAAAACTCGCGTTGGCATTGTGACCAGCGATAAGATGGATAAGACTGTTGTCGTCTCCATCAAGGATAGGGTAAAGCATCCGCTTTACAAGAAGATCGTTAACCGTACCATCAAGCTCAAGGCTCATGATGAGAACAACACCTGCGGAATCGGCGACCGTGTCCTCGTTATGGAGACCCGCCCGATGTCCAAGGACAAGAGATGGCGCGTAGTTGAGATCATCGAGAAGGCTAAATAATTTTTTGGTAACAGTAAGGAGGCAGACACTGTGATACAGCAACAGAGTTACCTCAAGGTTGCCGACAACACCGGCGCGAAGGAGATTATGTGCATTCGCGTTCTCGGAGGTTCCGGCAGGAGGTATGCCAATATCGGCGACGTCATAGTTGCTTCGGTTAAAAAAGCAGCACCCGGCGGCGTAGTTAAAAAAGGCGAGGTCGTTAAGGCAGTCGTAGTTCGTACTGCAAAAGGAGTTCGCCGTGATGACGGCACCTACATTCGCTTCGATGAGAATGCAGCTGTTATCATCAAAGAAGACAAAAATCCCAAAGGCACTCGTATCTTTGGACCGGTAGCGAGAGAGCTGCGTGAGAAAGATTATCTCAAGATTCTCTCTCTGGCTCCCGAAGTGCTTTAAGGCGGAGGTGCAACGATGAGTAATAAGGTTCATGTTAAGACCGGTGACGAGGTTGTCGTCATCAACGGCAAGTACCGCGGCAAGAGAGGCAAGGTCCTCCAGGTCAGCCCTTCCGAGGGTAAGGTTATTGTCGAGGGCGTGAATATCGTCACGAAGCACGTTAAGCCCCGCAAGATGGGTGAGGCCGGCGGTCTCATCAAGGCTGAAAGCGCCCTTTATGCAGATAAGGTTCAGCTCGTTTGCCCCAAGTGCGGCAGACCCACCAGAACCGGCAGCAAGATCAACGCAAAAGGCAAGAAAGTCCGCACATGCAAGAAGAGCGACTGCCTTGCAGAATTCGAATAAGGGAGGAGCATGACAATGGCAGCAAGGTTAAAAGAAACCTATATAAACGAAGTTGCACCTGCTCTTATGAAGAAGTTCGAGTATAAGAGCGTCATGCAGATCCCGAAGCTTGACAAGATTGTGGTCAACATCGCTTGCGGCGAGGCAAGAGAGAACTCCAAGGTTCTCGATTCCGTCGTCTCCGACCTCATGCAGATCACCGGTCAGAGACCCGTGATGTGCAGAGCGAAGAAGTCGATCGCTAACTTCAAGCTCCGTGAAGGCATGGTTATCGGTGCCAAGGTTACCCTCAGGGGAGACAGAATGTATGAGTTCCTTGACAGGTTCTTCAATCTCGCTCTTCCCCGCGTCAGAGACTTCAGAGGTATCAACCCGAACTCTTTCGACGGCAGAGGCAACTATTCTCTGGGTATCAAGGAACAGCTGATATTCCCCGAGATCGAGTACGACAAGATTGACAAGGTCAGAGGCATGGATATTTGCTTTGTCACGACAGCTAATACTGATGAAGAGGCACGCGAGCTGCTCACTCTCATGGGCGCTCCGTTCGCAAAATAAGGAGGAATTACGGTGGCCAAAACATCCATGAAGGTTAAGCAGGCTAGACCCGCTAAGTATTCTTCAAGGGCTTACAACAGATGTAAGATCTGCGGCAGACCGCACGCCTATCTTCGCAAATACGGAGTATGCCGCATCTGCTTCAGAGAGCTGGCTCATGCCGGTCAGATCCCCGGCGTCAAGAAGGCCAGCTGGTAAAAGAGCAATTGCAAAAGGAGGTTCAACAGTATGCAAATTACTGATTCCATCGCCGATATGCTCACAAGAATCCGCAATGCGAATTCCGCAAAGCATGATACGGTGAAGATTCCCGCATCCAATATGAAGAAGGCGATTGCTCAAATTCTTCTTGATGAGGGTTACATCAAGGGATTCAAGGTTGAGGACGACGGCAAGCAGGGCGTCATTGAGATCGCTCTCAAGTACGGCCCCAACAAGTCACAGGTTATAACCGGTCTGCGCAGAGTTTCAAAGCCCGGTCTGCGTATATATACCAACTGCGAGGATATGCCCAGAGTCATGAAGGGTCTCGGCATCGCTATCCTCTCAACAAGCAAGGGCATTATGACGGACAAGGATGCACGCAAAGCCAATGTCGGCGGCGAAGTCCTTGCATTTATCTGGTAAGGAGGTGCTGTAAATGTCACGCATAGGAAACAAACCCATCGCAATCCCCGCAGGGGTTACTGTGCAGGTGGACGGCAGCACTGTCACCGTTAAGGGTGCCAAAGGCGAGCTTACCAGAACCGTGCACAGCAATATGGCTGTCGAAGTCGATGGCGCGACCGTTCACGTCAAGCGCCCCGACGACACCAAGCTCAACAAGTCCCTTCACGGTCTTACCCGCACACTCGTCGCCAACATGGTGACCGGCGTCAGCGAGGGCTACAAGAAGGAGCTTGAAATCAACGGCGTAGGTTACCGTGCCGCTAAAGAGGGCAAGGAGCTTGTTCTCAATATCGGTTTCTCGCATCAGGTCAGAGTGGCCGAGATCGACGGTATCACCATCGAGGTTCCCGCGCCCAACAAGATCGTTATCTCCGGTCCCGACAAGCAGAAGGTCGGCCAGTTTGCAGCGGAAGTTCGCGAGAAGCGTCCCCCCGAGCCGTACAAGGGCAAGGGCATCAAGTATGTTGATGAGCATATCCGCCGCAAGGAAGGCAAGGCCGGCAAGGGCGGTAAGTAAGTTTAGGTTAAGGAGTGAAAAGTTATGGTTAACAGACCGGACAGCAAGAAAGCAAGACAGAAGCGCCACACCAGAGTGCGTGCTAAGATCTCCGGAACTGCAGAATGCCCCCGCCTTAATGTATTCCGCTCCCTGCAGCACATCTATGCTCAGATCATAGACGATGTTTCAGGCAAGACCCTTGTTTCAGCCTCTACTGTTGAGAAGGATTTTGAGGATTACGGCGGAAATAAATCCGCAGCCCGCAAGGTGGGCATCACACTGGCAAAGAGAGCAGCCGAAAAGGGAATAACCGATGTTGTTTTCGACCGCGGCGGCTACGTTTATCACGGCCGTGTTCAGGAACTGGCCGAAGGCGCCCGTGAGGGCGGCCTCAACTTCTAAGGAAAGGGAGGATACTTTTGGCTAAGATTGATGCATCGGCATATGAACTCACTGAAAGAGTTGTCACTATCAACCGCGTATCGAAAACCGTTAAGGGCGGCCGTATATTCAAGTTCGCCGCTCTCGTAGTCGTCGGTGACGGCAACGGAATCGTCGGCTTCGGTCTCGGCAAGTCCGGCGAAGTTCCGGACGCCATCCGCAAGGGTATCGAAGATGCGAAGAAGAACCTGATGAAGGTTTCACTTAAGGGAACAACCATTCCCCACGAGGTTATAGGTAAGTTCGGCGCAGGCGTCGTCCTGCTCAAGCCCGCAGCACCCGGTACCGGCGTTATCGCCGGCGGTCCTGTCCGTGCAGTCGTTGAGACTGTCGGCATCAAGGATATCCGTGCTAAGGCTCTCAGATCCAACAACCCCTGTAACGTCGTCAGAGCAACACTTGACGGTCTTGCACAGCTTCGCAACGTCGATGAAGTTGCGGCTATAAGAGGCAAGTCGGAAAAAGAAATTTTAGGTTAAGGAGGGTGGACAACAATGGCAGATATTAACGTAAAGCTCGTCAAGAGCCTTATCGGAAGTACTAAACCTCAGATTGCCACCGCCTATGCACTCGGTCTCCACAAGATCGGCGACGAGTCAGTTCAGCCTGACAACGCTGCCACCCGCGGCAAGATCAGAAAGCTTGCCCACCTTGTCGAGACAAGTGAAGTCGAGCAAGGAGGTGCTGAATGATGAAATTGCATGAGCTTTCACCTGCACCCGGTTCTGTCAAAGAGCGTAAGCGTATAGGCAGAGGCGCTGCTTCAGGTCAGGGTAAGACCGCCGGTAAAGGCCACAAGGGCCAGAAGGCAAGAAGCGGAAGCAACGCGCACATCGGTTTCGAAGGCGGCCAGATGCCCCTTCAGAGAAGAATCCCCAAAAGAGGTTTTGTCAACATTTTTGCGAAAGAGATCGCAACTGTTAACGTAGCAGCCATCAACGACAAGTTCGAGGACGGCGCTACCGTAACTATAGAAGCCCTCGTCGAGTCCGGTCTTGTCAAGAAGACCCTCGACGGCGTCAAAGTCTTAGGACAGGGCGAACTTACGAAGAAGCTAACAGTTCAGGCTAATGCTTTTTCTGCTTCCGCCAAGGCTAAGATTGAGGCTGCGGGCGGAAAGGCAGAGGTAATCTGAAAATGTTCAAGACTTTTGCCAACGCATGGAAGATTCCGGAGCTCAGAAAGAAGATTCTCTTCACCGCTCTGATTGTTCTTATCTTCAGAGTCGGCTCCGCTATTCCGGTTCCGTTCACAAACATCCTCATTGAGGGCGGCAATCTTGTTCAGGACGGCAGCACCTTCCTGAACTACCTGATAATGATGACCGGTGACGCGTTCAACTACGGTACTCTGTTCGCTCTGTCGATCACCCCGTACATCAACTCGTCGATCATCATGCAGCTCCTCTGCGTCGCTATTCCTCCTCTGGAGAGACTGGCAAAGGAAGAGGACGGGCAGAAGAAGATCGCTTCCATCACAAGATATGTTACTGTCGTTCTCGGTATCATCCAGAGCGTAGCATATTACTTCTATATCAGAAGCGCCGGTTACCTTTCAAAGGCTGCTGACGGCAGTGCCTACACAGGCTTTGCAATGGTCTTCCAGGCCATCGTCATCATCCTTTGCTTCACGGCAGGTACCGCGCTTATCATGTGGCTCGGTGAGCAGATCAACGACAAGGGCATCGGCAACGGTATCTCGATAATCCTTTTCGCAGGTATCGTTTCGAGAATCCCCGCTCTGATCACCCAGCTCTTCGGCGGCTCGAACACCGGCAGCTACTGGTCAAGAGGCGGCGTCTACTACTTCCTTTCACCTTTCGTCTGCGTCATCCTTATTCTGATGGTCGCATTCATCGTGTGGATGGACAATGCAGAGAGACGCATTCCCGTCCAGTACGCCAAGCGCGTCGTCGGCCGCAAGATGTACGGCGGCCAGAACACCCATATTCCGATCAAGGTCAATATGTCCGGTGTTATGCCCATCATCTTCGCGGGCTCCATTCTTTCCATCCCGCCCACCATCCAGATGTTCATTCCGTCTGCAAAGCTTGCAGACAGCAAGTTCTGGACTGGTTTCTTCAAGGTGTTCACCTCGACTCACTGGGCTTACGGCATTATCTACTTCATACTGATAATCGCTTTCGCCTATTTCTATTCGAGCATCCAGTACAATCCTATTGAGATGTCCCAGAACATCGCCAAGAACGGCGGTATGATCCCCGGTATTCGTACCGGCAGACCCACATCGGACTACATTGCAAGGATCATCTCGAGAATCACACTTCTCGGAGCTCTCCTTCTGAGTGTCGTCGCTATCTTCCCGATCGTGTTCTCGCAGCTTACAACGCTGATCCTTACAAAGACAACGGTTTATGCTGACGGTATGAACGTTTCGCTCGGCGGTACGTCGATAATAATCCTTGTCGGTGTTGCTCTTGAAACTGTCAAGCAGCTCGAGAGCCAGATGATGATGCGTCACTACAAGGGCTTCCTTGATTAAGCCCTGCCGCAACTAACGGCAAAAACGGAGGATAAGCATGATAGTGCTCAAAACAAGTCACGAGCTCTCGCTGATGAGAGAGGCTTGCAGAATATCTGCAGGAGCATTAAAAGTGGCGGGCGAGGCTGTCGAGCCGGGCGTTACTACCGCTCAGATCGATAAGATCGCACACGAATATATTCTAAAAGCAGGGGCCACGCCTACTTTCCTTAACTACAACGGGTTCCCCGCTACGGCATGCATTTCCATAAACGATGAGATCATTCACGGAATACCCAGCCACAGACGTGTTATCAAAAGCGGCGATATAGTCAGCATTGACCTCGGCGCTTCGATAAACGGCTATACCGGCGACAACGCTGCCACTTTCGCCTGCGGGGACATTTCCCCCGAGGCGAAGCGGCTGTGCGACGTGACCAGAGAGAGCCTCTATGAAGGCATCAAAAAGGCCGTCGCAGGCGGCAGACTCGGCGATATAGGCTTCGCTATTGCGAGCTACTGCGAGGAGCGCGGCTTCTCCGTCGTTCGCGAATATACGGGGCACGGCGTGGGTGCAAATCTCCATGAGGATCCCAGCGTACCGAATTTCGGCACGCCAGGAAGAGGCGTTCGCCTGCTGCCCGGCATGACTATTGCCATCGAACCGATGATAAATCAGGGCTCTGCGGCTATCCGTACTCAACCCGACGGATGGACTGTCAGAACCAAAGACGGCAAACTCTCAGCTCATTTCGAACACACCGTCGCCATTACGGCTGACGGGCCGAAGATAATGACTCAGCTTTAAGCGGAGGATTGATGATGAGCTTTCAACGAGGCTGCGTCGTAAGATCCACGGCCGGACGCGACAAGGGCAGACTGCTTGCAGTCACCGCTGTCACGCAGCGCGGCGTCGAGGTCTGCGACGGTAAGGAGCGCAAGCTCCTCAGACCCAAAATCAAGAATCCTAAGCACGTCGAGCCGACGCCGATGCGTCTGACGCAGGAGGATATGGCGTTTGACAGCCGCCTGCGCCGCGCGCTCAGAAGGCTTGAGGATGAGACTGCATCATTGTAGGGAGGTCAGTATATGTCAAAGCAGGATATGATCGAGATTGAAGGTACGGTAGTAGAGGCCCTGCCCAACGCGACTTTTACAGTCGAGCTGGAAAACGGCCACCAGATATTGGCTCATATCTCCGGTAAGCTCAGGATGAACTACATCCGCATTCTTCCGGGAGATAAGGTCACGGTCGAAATGTCGCCATACGACCTGACGAAGGGCCGCATAACATGGCGTTCCAAGTAAAAGGAGGGTATTCTAATGAAAGTCAGACCTTCTGTCAAAAAAATGTGTGAAAAGTGTAAGATCATCAAGCGCAAGGGAAAAGTAATGGTCATCTGTGAAAATCCCAAGCACAAGCAGCGTCAGGGCTAATGACGCAAACCATTCAATGGAGGTGCAACTGACAAATGGCGCGTATTTCAGGTGTTGACCTGCCTAGAGAGAAAAGAGTCGAGATCGCTCTGACCTACATCTACGGTATCGGTCGCAAAACCGCAAGCGATATTATCGCCGCAACAGGAGTTAATCCCGATATAAGAGTCAAGGACCTGTCCGAGGATGACGTCTCTAAGCTTCGTGAGTATATAGATCATCACTGCAAGGTCGAGGGTGACCTTCGCCGTGAGACCGCTTTCGATATCAAGAGACTCGTCGAGATCGGCTGCTATCGCGGTGTCCGCCACCGCAAGGGTCTGCCGGTTAGAGGCCAGCGTTCCAAGACCAATGCCCGTACACGCAAGGGTCCGAAGAAGACCATTGCTAACAAGAAGAAGTAATCAAGGAGGGATAATATGGCTACCAAAGTTTCCGGCAAAAAAGCAACAGGCACCCGTAAGCGCAAGGAGCGCAAGAATATTGAGCGCGGTGCAGTCCATATCCAATCCACCTTTAACAACACCATCGTCACTATAACCGACACTCAGGGCAACGCTGTTTCCTGGGCAAGTGCCGGCGAAATGGGCTTCAGAGGCTCAAGAAAATCTACTCCCTTTGCTGCTCAGACTGCTGCAGAGACAGCTGCCAAGGCTGCTATGGAGCACGGTATGAAGACGGTTGAGGTTTATGTTAAGGGCCCCGGAGCCGGCAGAGAAGCCGCTATAAGAGCGCTGCAGACGGCGGGTCTTGAAGTCACCCTGATAAAGGACACGACTCCCATTCCCCACAACGGCTGCCGCCCGCCCAAGAGAAGGCGCGTGTAACCAATATTTTAGGAGGTGTAACACATGGCAAGATATACAGGTGCGGTCTGCAAGATGTGCCGCCGCGAGGGCAAGAAGCTCTACCTCAAGGGTGAGCGCTGCTACAGCAACAAGTGCGCTTTTGAGCGCCGTTCTTATGCCCCCGGTCAGCATGGCCAGAGCCGCAAGAAGACCTCTGAATACGGTTTGCAGCTCAGAGCAAAGCAGCAGGCTAAGCGTTACTACGGTATTCAGGAAGGCCAGTTCCACAAGTATTTCCTCATGGCTGAGCGCAAGAAGGGTGTCACCGGTGAAAACCTTCTTCGTATCTGCGAGAGCAGACTTGACAATGTAGTTTATCTTCTCGGCTGGGCTAACTCCAGAGCCGAAGCAAGACAGCTCGTTGTTCACGGCCATTATAAAGTAAACGGCAAGAAAGTTGACATCCCGTCATACCTTCTTAAGGCCGGCGATGTTGTTTCGATCAAGGAGAAGAGCAGAGAGAGCGACAAGATCAAGGCTGTTCTTGAGACCAATTCCGCTCGTCCCGTGCCCGCATGGCTCGAGGCTGACGCTGATAAGCTCACCGCTAAGGTCATCGCCCTTCCCGAGAGAGACCAGATCATGGTTCCCGTCGAAGAGCATCTTATCGTCGAGTTGTACTCGAAATAATGCCGCTTAAGCTTAAACGGCTTGTTTTTGAGCAATACTCTTTCAGCGGCCTTGCCGCGTTTTATAAAAAGGAGGGTTTTGAATGATCGGAATCGAGAAGCCCAAGATCGAAACAGAAGGCATTACGCCCGACGGAACCTACGGCAAGTTTATCGTAGAACCCCTTGAGAGAGGTTACGGAACGACCCTCGGTAACTCCCTGCGCCGCGTCCTGCTCTCTTCACTTCCGGGCTATGCTATAATCTCCGTTAAGATCGATGGTATCCTGCACGAGTTTTCAACGATTCCCGGCGTCAAGGAAGATGTTACGGAGATCGTCCTCAACCTCAAGGATGTCATACTCAAGATCCACGGCGATGGTCCGAAGACTGTCTATATAGACGCTTCCGGCGAGTGCGAGATCACCGCAGGCAGCATTCAGACGGATTCTGAGGTTGAGATCCTCAACCCGGATCTTCATATTGCCACTCTTGACAGCAGCGCGAACGTCCACATGGAGCTCGTCTGCGACAAGGGCAGAGGCTATTATTCGGCCGAGCGCAATAAGGAGAAGTTCCCGCCCACTATAGGCGTTATCGCCATTGACTCGATCTATTCACCCGTGTTAAAGGTCAACTACACAGTCGAAAACACCCGCGTAGGTCATGTTACCGACCTCGACAAGCTCACGCTTGAGGTGTGGACCGACGGCACCATCCACGCGATGGAAGCCGTTTCCCTTGGAGCCAAGATCCTCAACGAGCATCTCTCTCTCTTCGGCGACCTCTCCGATGAGGCGTACGATACAGAGATTATGGTTGTCAAGAGCGACAATGCCAAGGAGAAAGTCCTCGAGATGACTATTGAGGAGCTTGACCTGTCTGTGCGTTCCTTCAATTGCTTGAAGAGAGCCGGCATTAACACTGTTGAAGATCTGATCAGCAAGACCGAGGAGGACATGATGAAAGTCCGCAACCTCGGAAGAAAATCCCTTGACGAGGTTATCGCTAAGCTCAAATCCATGGGCCTGAGCCTCAGCAAGGAAGAGGAATAAGACTCACTACGGTAAAGGAGTGTGAATTAAATGCCCGGAACCAGAAAACTTGGCAGAACTACGGATCACCGTATTTCTATGCTCAGAGGTATGGTCACATATCTCTTCGAGAACGGCAGGATCGAGACCACCGTTACAAGGGCTAAGGAAGTTCGCGCTATGGCCGAGAAAATGATCACCATAGCTAAGGACAACTCACTTCACTCGAAGCGCAAAGTCATGGCATACATCACCAAAGAAGATGTTGCAAAGAAGCTCTTTGAGGATATCGCCCCCAAATATAAGGACGTTAACGGCGGTTATACCCGCATAATCAAAACAGGTCCCCGCAGAGGAGACGCAGCTGAGATGTGCATCATCGAGCTCGTCTGATCTGAGCCTGAAGAGATCAAAAGTTAATTTCAGCGCCGCAGAGGTTTTGCCCTGCGGCGCTGTTTTTGTTATGCAAAAAGAGAGCGGAATGTTAAGTGCTTATAAGACAGCTTCAGTCATGATGACTATGCCTGCCGGGATTTTTTTGTATATATTGAAGTCAAATAATATAATTGAACAGATTGGTTAATTGCAGATTTGTCTATCACTTGAGCCATAGCAAAGCAAAAGTAAGCGACTCAACTGATTTTTGTAATCAGACCTTCAATAGCCGCGCCACAGTGTTTTAAGTCTGACTGGGAAATGCGAGGAAACGGCTTGCGAAGCAAGACGCACGAGCACGCACTCGTTCAAGCTCCAGCGCGTTTGCGTGCGAATGTGCCGAGCTGCCGACTGAGAATCGCAGGCTAAGTACTGTGGCGCGGCGTTGCCGGGGTCTCGGGGCGTAGCCCTGAGTTTGCTTTTCTTTTGCAGGCATTTTCTTTTTCAAATAAAAAGAAAATGCCGAAACGTGGGTAGTATATATCGTTTGATTATTGTAGGAAGCGACGGCAGCAAACGAACTATAATCGGTCGAAACCCTGTATCGGCTGTAGTCGATAGCGGACGGCGCATATGAGCGGTCGATAATAAACATTTAGAGAATTCTGTGCCACTTGCGCGGCAGCACGAATTTTATTTTGGCACGAGTCTTTTTAAAAGGCACGAGAAAACTATTGTTTTGTGCTGACTTCGTCAGCATAGGTCGCCGACCCCTACAAATTTAGCATTAGGCAGATAAAAACTGACAGCAACATATGTCGCTGTCAGTCTGTTTATATATCCTCCGGCTGCGGAGCGGAGTAGTTCTCCGCCGCGAATTTGAAGCCGTCGCGTATAAATTTGTTCGCCTCTTTCGCAATGTCCGCAAAATAGTACATATCAAAGCTGTGGAATCCGCCCTCGAGTATTTTGAACATAACGGGAATGCCAGCCGCCCGGAGCGAGTCGACATAGCTCTGCGTCTCCGCGAGGAACGGGTCTATGCTGCCAATGAACGTGAGCGTCGGCGGCAGACCCGAAAAGTCCGTCTCGCGCGCGGGCGCGGCGTATTTCGAGACTCTGTCCGTGCCGT
>CAVAWW010000045.1:0-17549 GCA_963592475.1 bacterium | reverse complement strand
TCTCCGGCTGAGGTTTTTGAAGGTTGATAGTGTTGCACTTGCTTGACTTTCTGCCCTGTCACGGCTAAGCCGTGACTGAGGGGTTGTTGTAATGAAAGTTCAAAATACTCAGCATTTTTGAAAAATTTCAACTTATTCAGAACAATCCCTCCGGCGCTTCGCGCCACCTCCCTTTACACAAGGGAGGCTTTGATTTTTGCGAAACCACCAAAAATAGGTTTATAGACACGCTTGAGCCGCATATTGCGGCTTTATTTGTAGGCGCAGCGGCTCGGAACAATGCCGACGGTTGCTGCCGGCATTTCTTCAAAACAAAAAGCCGCCTCAGAGAGGTTCTCCGGGCAGCTCATTGATATATTATTTTGTCTTATGCCACTCCGAGGTACTCTTCGAGGCACAGGTTTTTCGCTTTCATCTCTTTAGCGGCTTCAACGCCGACATAGCGCCAGTGCCACGGCTCAAAGGTGATGTTCGTGATGCTCTGTTTGTCCTTGGGATATCTGAGCACGAAGCCATAATCCGCGGCGTGCGCCTGGAGCCATCTGTATTCTTTCGTGTTCTCGAAGCTCTCGTATATCGAGAGAATGTCCATGCACAGTCCCGCATTGTGCTCGCTCGTCTGCGGCGGCAGGATTATCTCCGACGCCATTATCGTCGCCTGCTTCTTGCTGTAGCCCTGCTTCATATAAAGGCTGATGCGCGCCTCGAAGTTCCTCTTCTGATGCGCTATCGAGCGGTAGCCCGACAGGGGCGAGAGCTTTATTCCGTCCTCGAGCGCCGCGTTATACATCTCTATATAGTGCGGGGCGACGCGGTAGTCGAGCAGTCCGTAGTCATATCCGCCGTAGATGTCAACAACGGTCTTTGCGGTCTTGACCGTGTAGTCCGCGGGCAGAATATAGTCGCGGTTGACGAGGGTCAGGTACCATTTCGATTCGTCTATCTTCGTCACCTTAGGCGAGAAGCCCGCGTATGCATATGCATATTCGGTGACTCCGCTTGTGGAGGCTTTTGTGGTCTGCTGAGTTGTTGTCTTTTCGGTCTGCGTTACGGTCTCCTGCGAGGTCGATTCGGGCGCGGTGCTCTGCGCCGATTCGGACTGCGACTCGCCTGAAGTCTCATTTGGCGTTTTGCTGTCCTTCGAGCGAACTTTGAGAATAGCGTATGTGCCGACGAGCGCAACGAGAATTACCGCGAGGATAACCGCAAGTATCGAGCGTATATTTTTCTTCATTTTCCATATCTCCCATAAAGGTTTCAACAGCCCTACGGCTGCGACACAAATATATCACAATAAATCTGCCGTGTCAAACTCGCGGCGGAATTTAAAAGACGAAAGGAGTCTTATCATGAAAGCTCAGGACAGTGTCAAAAACTATCCGTCCGCGCTCAGAGAGATGACGAATTTCTCGGTTCGCGGAATCAAAAAGATCTGCAAGGATGTCGGCCCCAGACCCGCCGGCAGCGAGCAGGAGCATGAGGCTCAGAAGCTCATGGCTGCCGAGCTCGACGGCGCGTGCGATAAGGTTGAAATCGAGCCCTTCGACGTGCATCCCGGCGCGTTCCTCGGCTGGATACTCACGGACGGCATAATGATGATCGCCGCGATAGTCCTCTTCTTCTTCGGCATGAGCGTCATATCGCTGGTTCTCAGCGCACTCTCGCTGATATTCGCAATCGTGGAGTTCCTGCTCTACAAAAAGATGCTCGACCCCTTCTTCCCCAAAAAGACGTCGCATAATGTCGTCGCCGTCAGAAAACCCAAGGGTGAAGTCAAGCGCCGCATAATCTTCTCCGGCCATTCGGACAGCGCGAACGAGTGGAGATTCACCTATTACGGCGGCTCGAAGCTGCTCGTTCCGATAATCGGTCTGAGCTTCGTCGGCATTCTGCTCGGACTCGTGCTCAACATCTGGGCTATCGCCGCAGGTCACGGTTTCTCTATAGCAGACAGCGGCGCGCTCAACATCCTGAGATATGTTTTCCTCGCCTGGATACCGATCCTCTTCGTCGCGCTCTTCTTTGAAAACAAGAAGAGACCCGTCATGGGCGCGAACGACAACCTGACCGGCTGCTTTATCTCGATGGCGGTCGTCAAATATATGCAGCAGCACGACATCCGCTTTGAAAACACCGAGGTCTGGGTAGTGCTCACAGGCTCGGAGGAAGCGGGTCTTCGCGGCGCAAAGGCGTTCTGCAAGGCGCACAAGGACGAGTTAGGCGATGTTGAAACCGTGTTTGTCGGTCTTGATACTATACGCGACTACGACTTTATGGCGATATATTCGCGTGACCTCACCGGTACCGTCAAGAACGACGAGAGCGCGTGCGCGCTTGTCAAAGAAGCCGCAAAGCAGAACGGACTCGATATGCCCTATAAGAGCGTTTTCTTCGGCGCGACCGATGCCGCCGCAGTCACCCAGTCGGGCATGAAGGCTGTTTCGATAGCCGCAATGGATCCCGCCCCCGCAAGATATTATCACACAAGACTCGACACTGCGGATAATCTTGACATAAAGACTATTGAAGCCGTGCTCGGCGTTGCGCTCGAGACTGCGTTCATCTTCGACGAAAAGGGTCTTTCAAACTGATTGTTTGTATATTATAACCAAATATGCCGCCTGTTTTTCAATAATTATAACAAAAATAGGCGGCACTGTTAATTTTTACTGTAATAATTCAAATTAATATGTTATAATAATTCAGTCTAAAGAGCAGCGGAACTGCGGCGCAGCATAATTCGGTTTTGTGCGCTTCCGCTTTAAAAACGAAAGGGGATTTAACCTTCATGAAGAAAAAGATCTATGCCGTATGCGCGCTCGTGCTTGTGGCCGCAATGTTCTTCTCGTTCGCGGCCTGCGATGCCGGCACCACCGACACTGAGGAGACCACTGTCACCGCGATGTCCGAGATGCCCGTTGGCAAAGAGGCAATGGTCAACTACTACAACAGCGTCATAAACGCCGTCAAGGTCAAGAAGCCCGCTGTTAAGAAATTCCAGAGCACAGAGAACATCTCGAACGTTATCTGCGGCACAGAGGACGGCGAGCGCAACACCCTGCTCGAAAAGTCCGTTCCCACGCTCAAGAAGTTCATCTTCGACGGCACGAAGAAAGCCTTTGAAGAGAGCAGAAACGCCGAGACAAAGTACGGCGACGATCTGACCGCCCTCTTCCCCGTATCCGGCGAGAGCTGGTCGAGCCGCCTCACCGCAGCTGATGTTGAGTCCGCGGAGATAGAGGCAAACGACGACAACAGCCAGCGCACCCTGACCCTCGTCATCAAAGAGCCCAGCGTCGACCTCGTCAAGAAGGCGTTCAACCTCGGCTCCGAAGAGGACAGAGCGGCGGCAGTCAAGGAGTTCAGAGAGAAGCTCAAGGGCTACCTCAGCTTCACCGATATCGAGTCCCTGACCTACACCGAGTGCAAGATAATCTGCGTCATCAACACGAAGGACAACACCGTTGCTTCCGTCGAGTACATAAGAACCGAGAAGATCACGACCACGATAACCGGCGAGGGTACCCTTGCCGAGATAGGCACTCTTCCCTGCTCGTTCGAGTACACCTACGGCGACAAGTACGAGATGGACTGGACCGATCCTTCGACCACAACCACTGCCGAGGCAGACTAACAAAAACTGAAGTGAGTCCTCCGAGGCAGCTCGGGGGACTTTTCATTTGGCAACTGGGGGTATGAATTTGTTTGCACGGATAAACAGCATGGGGCTTTTCGGCATGGACAGCTACATGGTTCAGGTCGAGGCGGATCTCTCACAGGGTCTGCCGAGATTTGATATAGTCGGACTGCCCGACGCCGCGATAAGCGAGGCGAAGAACAGAGTCCGCTCGGCGATAAAGAACACGGGATTTGCATTCCCTGTCAGCCGCATCACGGTGAACCTGGCTCCTGCGGACACGCGCAAGGAGGGCTCGGTATACGATCTGCCGATTCTCATGGCTCTGCTCAAAGCCGGCAGGCAGATAAACTTTGACTCCGACAACATGGCGTTCATCGGCGAAGTCGCGCTCGACGGACTCGTCCGCCGCGTCGACGGCGCGCTGCCCATGGTCATAACCGCCGCAAAGAACGGAATAAAAACTGTATTTGTCCCGACGGAGAACGCGGCGGAAAGCTCGGTCGTTCAGGGCATCGAGGTTATACCCGTGCGAAGCGTCGAGCAGCTGATAAAGCACCTGCGCTCCGAGGAGACAATAGCTCCCGCGAAGTTCGACGATTTCAGAGACAGCTACGCCCCGGACGAATTTGCGCCGGACTTCCGCGATGTCAGAGGTCAGGCGGAGGTAAAACGCGCGCTCGAGATAGCCGCCGCAGGCGGTCATAATATAATCATGGTCGGCCCGCCCGGCTCGGGCAAAAGTATGCTCGCAAAGCGCCTGCCGTCTATTTTGCCGGACATGACCTTTGAAGAGAGCCTTGAAACGACCAAGCTCTATTCCGTCGCGGGCGCGTTGCCCGAGGGCGTATCGCTGATGACCCAACGTCCGTTTCGCTCGCCGCACCATACCGTTTCGCCCGCAGGACTTTCGGGCGGCGGCACTATTCCGCGCCCGGGCGAGATATCATTGGCGCACAACGGCGTGCTGTTTTTAGACGAGCTGCCTGAGTTTTCACGCCAGGCGATGGAGGTTCTGCGCCAGCCGATGGAGGACTCAAAAATAACGATTTCGCGCGTCTCCGCATCGCTGTCATATCCGTGCTCGGCGATGATAGTATGCGCGATGAATCCGTGTCCCTGCGGATATTACGGCCATCCGACCCGCCGATGCACCTGCACCCAGCAGTCCGTTCAGCGGTACCTTTCGCGCCTTTCGGGTCCCCTGCTCGACAGGCTGGATATTCATATCGAGGTGCCGCCCGTTGAGTTCGCGAGCCTGTCCGGCACCTCGCAGGAGGAGTGTTCCGCAGATGTCAGAAAGCGCGTCAACGCGGCGCGAGCCATTCAAACCGAGCGTCTCAAGGGCAGCGGCATTTCGTGCAACGCAAAGATGGACGCGGCGCAGACGAAAAAATTCTGCCGCCCGACTCCCGAGGGCATGATCCTGCTCGAAAGAGTGTTCGAAAAGCTCGAGCTGTCCGCGAGGGCGTATGACAAAATACTGCGCATCGCGCGCACCGTCGCCGACCTTGACGGCAGCGAGACCGTGAACTCCGACCACATCTCCCAGGCGGTGCAGTACCGCTCGCTCGACAGAACGCTGTGGAGAAATGTGAAGTGAGACGGCAGATTATAGATTATAGATCACAGACTATAGATAAAGCCCCCGAGAGGGGGCTTTTGCTGCTCTACGGCGCGAGTGCTGCTTCTTTGAGGCTCGGTAGGGTGCGGCGACCCGACGCACCGCTGCCGCCGTCGGCGGCACAAGCTTTTTGCAATACGGCGAGATGCAGTCAAAGCCCGTCTGTATGTAAAGCATGAGACGGGACGGGGACGACAGATAATGTCTCGCAGGGCTTTTTGCTATAAAAATAAAAACCGGCTAAAAATCGTTGTTTGTTCACATAATAATTGAAATTTGTCTCAATTTCGTCTACAATAACCGTTGGTATTTGTGATATAATCGGAACGGAAGATGGAGAATAGTATCCATCGGAAAGGTGAAAGGAAAAAATATGGATTTAAACGGTCAGAAATGCCCTGCCTGCGGCAGGAACTTCGATCACGATGACGATATAGTCGTCTGCCCGGTCTGCGGCACACCTCAGCACCGCGCGTGCTGGGACGAGAGGGGCGAGTGCGTCAACGCATCGCGCCACGCCGAGGGCTATGTCTGGCAGCCCGAAGCGGCCGGTTACAGAGCCGAGCCTCAGCCGGAGGAGCAGACGGAAAATAAGCAGGGTGCGCAGGTCTGCCCCATTTGCGGCGCGGAAAACGACCCGAATTCGCTCAGCTGCACAAACTGCGGCGCGCCCCTGACTGCGGGCGGCGCTCAGCCGTTCAACCCGTTCTTCAACGCGGGCGAGGCGGGCAACCCGTTCCTCTACGGCGTAACAATAGACCCGGAGAGCGAGATAGACGGCGCGAAGGTCAAGGACATCGCCTGCACGGTTCAGTCGGCAAGCGCGAGATATATCCCGAAGTTCAAGGCGATGGCGGACGACAAAAAGAAAATAACCTTCAACTGGGCGGCGTTTTTCTTCAGCCCCTACTGGCTGTTTTACCGCAAGCTCTGGCAGGCAGGTCTCATATTTATGGGTCTGATGCTCGCTGTGGCTCTGCCCTTTACTTCAAAGGTCGAGGCGTTTACAACCGCCTATAGGGCATATATGGATGCGATATACACCTCGTCTCAGGCGGATATAACTGCGGCGCTCCAGAATGCGGCGTCAGCAATGGTGCCGGTTCTCCCGATGCTCGGCATTCAGCTTGTCTTGCACACAATCGCCGGATTTATCGCGAATCCTCTCTATAAGCGCAGCGTAGTGGCAAAGGTCAAGAAGCTCCGCTCGGAGTTCCCCGACGACCGCGCATTTGAGGCGGCGACAATGAGAAAGGGCGGAACATCGATTTTGCTTGCTTTTACGGGCTATATAGGTTATTATATAGTATACAATCTGCTGTTATATTTAGTAGAGATGCTTATAAAATAAAAGAAAGGTTTGGTGCAAAAATGAAAGTCAAAAAGGCTATTATTCCTGCGGCAGGTCTCGGCACAAGAGTTCTCCCCGCGTCCAAGGCAGTTCCGAAGGAGATGCTCAACATAGTCGACAAGCCGGCTATCCAGTATCTTGTTGAAGAGGCTGTTGCGGCGGGCATCGAGGATATACTCATCATAACCAACCGCGGCAAGGGCGTTATCGAGGATCACTTCGACCATTCTTTCGAGCTTGAGGCAAATCTTGCCGGCAAGAAGAACAAAGAGAAGATCTACGAAGAGGTCAAGGCAGTCGCAAACCTTGCAAACATATATTTCATCCGCCAGAAGGAGACAAAGGGTCTCGGCCACGCTATCCTCTGCGGCAAGAGCTTCGTCGGCGATGAGCCGTTTGCTGTTCTCTACGGCGACGATGTCACCGTCAGCGACGACCCGGTAACCGCTCAGCTTTGCAGAGCATATGAGAAGTACGGCAAGGGCGTTGTCGGCGTCAAGGAAGTTCCCGATGAGCTCATTTCGATGTACTGCTCGCTCGACGTCACTCCTCTTGAGGGACGCGCAATGAGCTGCCACAAGATCATCGAAAAGCCCACCCCCGAGCAGGTCATGTCGAACTATGCTATCCTCGGCAGAGTCGTTCTCCCGCCCGAGGTGTTCGGTATGCTCGAAAAGGGACTGACTACTGTCAAGCCCGGCGAGGAGCTTTATTTGACCGACGTCATGAGCGAGCTCGGCGCAAGAGGCGACCTTGTTGCTTATGACTTCGACGGAATCCGTTACGACATGGGCAACAAGCTCGGCATCATGAAGGCAAACTGCGAAGTTGCCCTCAAGCATCCCGAAATCGGCGAGAGCTTTAAGGCTTATCTCAAAGAGCTCGTCAAGACCCTCGACTAAACAACAGCACAACAAAGTAAGGAGCGCATATGCGCTCCTTTTTTGATGGGTGGGGGCTGCGTTTGCGGTAATGTAGCAGATAATATCCGACCATCCCGCACCCTTTCGCTCTTCATTATTACTTTGAGCAAGCGAAAAGCCTCCGCATGATACCACACGGAGGCTTTGAGTTTTTATTTTTTATTTTACCTGCTTTATCTTGTTGCCGGAGACGAGGAACGCGTGCTCGGAAATTTCCATCATCGGGGTATCGTTGACGGAATCGGTATAGAAATTGTCGATTATCGTATCGGGATACATCTCCTTGAACAGCTCGACCTTTCTGCCGCGGAAGCAGAGGTCGGTTATGTGCGCGTTGCCGTCGGTGCGCGAGCAGATATAGTTCTTGATGTTGAGCCTGTGCATGACATCGTCGAGCAGAACCTCGGGGCTCGCGGAGATTATTATATCATCGTCCTGCCTCTGGCGGAAATAGAACGGCTTTATCTTGTGGATGTTCGTATCCCAGAACTCGGTGACGAGCGCGTCGAAATCCTCGATGCTGTTGTAGTAATCGGTAACGACATCGGAATACTGCTCCAGCGCTTCCTCGGCGTTTATCGTACCCTTTGTGTATTTGTAGAGCCCGTTGATAACGTCGGGAATGTACTTGACGAGCGAGGGGTCTTTCTTGAAAAGAAAGATAAACAGGTCGATAAAGCTCTCGCCGTCGTAGATGGTGTTGTCAAAATCATAAACATTCATTTTCATTTTCTCCTTGTTTGGGAAGTTCTGCACACATCCCGAATTTCTTTTCTCCGTCAAAGAATACCATAATTTTAACTGTTTGTAAAGACTTCCAAAGACGCCCCGCGCGATTGACTAAACGGGATTTAGTTGGTATAATGGTATAAGGTATGTATGAAAATACGAAAGGACGAAAAAACGATGATTAAGATCGCTCCTTCAATGCTCGCAGGCGACTTCTCCCAAATGGGTGAGCAGGCCGCAATGATAGAAAAAGCCGGCGCGGACTGGCTCCATCTCGATGTGATGGACGGGCATTTTGTGCCCAACATAACCTTCGGCGCGCCGATCATAAAAAGTATCCGCGACAAAAGCTCGCTCGTCTTTGACGTTCATCTGATGATAAGCGAGCCGCTCAGGTATATCCCCGATTTTGTGAAAGCGGGCGCGGATGTTATCACATTCCACATCGAGTCGGATTCCCCGGTCGACGAGACTATCGACCTCATCCGCTCGTCGGGCTGCAAGGCGGCACTCTCCGTCAAGCCCGGCACCCCCGTTGAGAGCGTTTTCCCCTATCTCGACAAGCTCGACATGGTGCTCATCATGACCGTTGAGCCCGGCTTCGGCGGTCAGAAGTTCATGGCGGACATGATGCCGAAGATAAGCGCGCTGCGCGAGGAGTGCGAGAAGCGTTCGATTGATATTGAGATTCAGGTCGACGGCGGCATATCCGCTAAGACCATTGAAGAGCCCGCCCGCCGCGGCGCGACCGTCTTTGTCGCGGGAAGCGCGGTTTTCGGCGCGGATGACCCCTCAAAGGCGATAGCCGAGATGAAAGATATCGCCGCAAACTGCCAATAATCAATTGCCGGAAAGTTTTTTCAGCGCGTTGCCCTCGGCTATGCACCGCCAGTGCTCCCGGGTGTGCGAAGCGGCGGCAATGGAATTTATCTGCGCGCCGAACTCGCTGAGAATATGCTCCGGCGCGTCGGAAATGCTCTCGCCGAGAAGCAGGCGGTAGACGCCGCCCGACTCATACAGTCCGCTGTTTTCAAAGCTTCTGCCGAGCGCGTGCGCCGCGTCCATAACATCGTCCAGAGAGCCGAACTCATAGACCGCCGTGTTCTCCCCTTTCTTTATCGACGGGGGCTGGCGGACTCCGCGGCTGCCGTCCGAACAGAGGGTGAATTTCAAAACGCATCCTCCCCTGCCCGCGGGCACCGCTTCGATTATCATCCGCCCGCTCGGGTCGATGTCGCGCTTGAGTTCGTGACCCGCTCTGTCGAGCAGAGTCCAGACCACGCGGCGCGTCTCAATATTCGAGTAGTCCATTTGCTCGTATGTAATATTGAGTGCATCCATGTCGCGCGCCGAAAGCTCTATAGTTATCCTGTTTTCAGCCGTCGCCTGTATCTTCAAAGCGCATCCCCTCCTCAATAAACAGAAAGTTCTCTGCCTTATATAATATTACGCGCCCCCGCGGCGTGCAATGCAAAATTTTTGCCAGCGCAATAAGCCGGCAAACGGAAAGGTTGGTTTTATGGCAAAATTCAAACGCATAAAAGCGCCTAAAAGTCCCTATACGAGCTATCTGCTCATGCTCGCCGCACCCGCTATAGTCAGCTGGTATTACTACGGCGCGCTCGCATTCAGGGCGATACTTACGGGAATTATAAGCGCGGTCGCCGTTGAGGCAGTCGCGCTGCTGATAATGAAAAAGAAGCTCCACTGCCTGTCGGATATGCACGCGGTGTTCACGGGCTTCGCCATCGCTATGCTTCTGCCCGCCACCGCACCGATCTGGCTGATATGCGCGGGTACTGCGTTTGCAATTCTCGTTGCAAAAATTCCGTTCGGGCCGGCGCACAAGGCTCCGTTCGTGCCCGCCGCGGCAGGCATGGCGTTTCTGACCGTCTGCTTCCCGGACGAGGTTTTCAAATATCCCGCCATCGACTCGGCGTCGTTCGATGTCTTTGACGCGGGTTCGTCCCTCGCCGCTCAGCTGAGCGCGGGCGGCATACAGCATGTGAACTCTGTCGGCATAATGTCGATGATATCCGGCAATGTATCAGGTCCGCTCGGCACCTGCTGTGCGGTCGCGCTGCTCGGCTCATGTGCTCTGCTCGCCGCAGGAAAGCCGAAGAGACTCTTCAATGTCCTCGGATTTTTGACCGTTTGCTCCCTGCTTGCGGTAATTTTCCCGCGCGGATCGTTTTCAAGACCGGTATCCCTGCTCACCGAGCTGTGCGCAGGCAGCCTGCTCTTCTCGGGCATATTCTTTGTAACCGACCCCGGCACGAGCCCGAAGCACCCGCTGACAAGATTTATCTACGGCGCGTTCGCCGGAATAATCTGCATGATACTGCGCTACTTCGGCACGTTTGAGGACGGCACCTGCTTCGGCATCCTGCTCACCAACGCTTTTTGGCCGATAGTCGACAGCGCGCTGAGAAAAATCGGCTACAATAAGTTCATCGAAAAGTCGATGGCAAAGAGTGCGGAAAAGAGAAAACAGAAAGCAGCATTAAAGGGAGGTGAGCCGGCATGAGTTCAGGCAGAAAATACTCATTCTCCGACGCGCTGTTCAGCAGCACGTTCATTCACAACCCGGTACTCATCCAGGCGGCGGGACTCTGCGCGATAGTCGCAGTCGCGACGACGCTCAAGACCGCAGTTCTGCTCGCGGCGGCGTTCTTCCCGGTGCTCATTATAACTCAGGTTTTCGCCTGCCTCGCGCTCAAAAGAGTCCCGAGATGGATAAGAGTCGCGATATATCTGCTCATCGGCACGGCGATAATCGCCGGAATCATATACGCAATCGATACTTTTATGCCCGAAATCAGCCTCGGCGCGGGCATATACCTCGCCCTGACGGCGGCAAACTCGATAATCGCCCTGCACTGCGAGAAGCTCGCGGTCAAGACCGACCTGCGCCACGCGTTCTTTGACTCCGTAGCAACGGCGCTCGGCTATGCGGCGGTTATTATTCCCGTCGGCGCGCTGCGCGAGATTATCGGCTCGTCGACCATATGGGGCGCGAATATCAAAGTCCCGATGACCTACCCCGCTATTCTCATGCCGTTCGGCGGATTTTTGGTTCTCGCGTTCTTCGCCGCCGCGCTCAAGGCGCTGATAAACAAGCGCTTCCCCGAGCACTCGGCAGAGACCGAGATGAAGATAAAGAAAACTTCCGTCATAGTCAGCAAGAAGAATCTTCCCGAAAATCTGGCTCCCACCAAGGCGGAGGAAGCTCCTGCGGAAGAGACAGCCGAAGCAGTAGAGACTGTTGAGGCGGAAGAGACAGTCGAAGTCGAAGAGACCGTTGAAGCCGAAGACCCCAAAGAGGACGATCTGGCGCACTTCGAGCCGCTCGACGGCGAGGGCAAATTTGACCTTTCCGATATCTTCGCCAAAGACGGCGAGGACGAGGATGACAAAGACTACGGCTCGGCGTTCAACCGCCTGTTTGACGAAGCAAATGATTTTGACTCCGACGAGAAGAAGGAGGGAGACAAATGAACATGACCTGGTTTTTTGATTTGCTCTCCACAGCACTCTACACGGTGTTCATTCAGAATCTCGTCTTCAACGGCGGATACGCGGCGAGCGAAGCTCTTATGCTCGCGAAGAAGCCGCGCAGACTCTGGATGTTCTCGGCGATGATAGCATTTTTCTCGACCGTCACGGCACTCGCCTGCCGCGCGCTCGAAATGATACCGGTGCTCAGCACCCTGCCCTCGGCACTGCATTTTGCAATGTTCAGCGGCGTGCTTATAGTAGTTTTCCTGATAACCGGACTCATACTCAAGCTCGCCCTCGGCGCTACAGAGAAGTTTCTCGGCACGCTCGGCATGGCGGCGCTCAACACCCTTGTGCTCGCAACTCCCCTGCTCAACCGCAGCGCGGCCTATACCCTCCCCGAGAGCATCGGCTCCGGCATCGGCGCGGGTCTTGCGTTCATTCTCGCGGCGACGCTCATATGCAAGGGTCTGCACATAATCTCGCAGAATCAGGATATGCCCAAAGCCTTCCGCGGCACTCCGGCGGCGTTTGTCTATGTCGCGCTGCTCTCGCTCGCGTTCTCCGGCTTCTCGGGCAGCTCCCTGTTCTCATAATTTTTAAAAAAATTCCGACGCCGACGGGTGATGTCATGCCCGCCGCGCGGCACAGAGGATGATGAAAAATGGCAAAACGCAGCAAATATGACAAGTATTTTTCTCCCGGCACTCACAGGAGCATAACCGCGTTCAGCAAGCATGCGGCGGGCGGCTCGAAGCGCCGCAAGAGCTACACCGAGCGCAGGCGCAATAAGATAGTCGGAATAGTCCTCGCGTGCATTCTCGGCGCGGCGGTTGTCTTCACTGCGGCGTTTTTCGTCACCGATACGCTTCTCGGCATCTCCGACGCGAATATCGAAACCACACAGAAGGCCGAAAAAGACAACAAAGGCAATAAAGACAAGAACGACAAGGGCGGCAAGAATGACACAACCGCTCCCGCCGATAATCAGCAGACCTCAACCGAAATAAAGGCGCGCGTCGGCAATGTATCCCTGCTCGCAGGCGGCAGCGGACTCGACCAGTTCGTATCCTCGCTCAAGAGCGCGGGTCAGAACGCCGTTGTCATCGACTTCAAAGACGCATCCGGCTATCTCAGCTATCCCTCATCTATAGCGGCTGTAAAAGACAAAGCTCCGTCATCAAAGGCTCAGGCGAACGCCGCCGCGAGCGTCAAGAAAATTCAGCAGTCCGGCATAAAAGTCGTTGCGCGCATATACTGCTTCAAAGATACACAGATGCCGCGCATTGACCGCACCATGGCTGTTCACTACAACAAAACTCAGATGATTTGGCTCGACAACGAGGCTTCCAAGGGCGGCAAGCCGTGGCTCAACCCATATTCGCAGACGGCTCAGAACTATCTGCTCGAAGTCGTCAAGGAAGTGAAGAACCTCGGCGTTGATGCAATACTGCTCGACGGCGTGCAGTTCCCCGACTTAAATTCTAACGTTGCGACATTTGACGGCGAGGGCTCGGTATCGAGAAACGCCGTGCTCGTGAACTTCGTCAACTCCTGCGTCTCCGCGTGCTCCGGCACTCCCGTTATCTGCGCGATGAAGGGCGAAGCGGCTGCGGGCGGCAGCAGCGATATATACAACGGCTCTCTCTGGAGCGCGAACGCCTCCGCTTTTGCGGTCGATCTCAGCTCCCTCAAGGCGGACGCCCAGCGCAGCTTCCCCGCCTCGAAGAAGGTCATTGAAATGAAGAGCTCGGCTTCAAACACCGACAGCACATATATCCTCACGAAATAAAGGCAGATTTAAATGCATTTTATCCCCTACAACTCGAGAAAAAAACATCATCTCTCGCCCGGCGCGGCTGTGCGCTCGGGTGAGGATATGATTTTCAGGATAGTTCTGCCCCGCTCGGAGCAGTGCAGCGCGGTTCGCCTCATTCTTGAGACGGACGGCGGCGAGAGAGAAGATTTTTCTTTCTCGTGGGAGCGAATGCAGGGCGAAAACGAGGAGTGGTGGCGGCTCGAGACCGCCGCGCCCGAAAGCGCGGGGATAGTCCGGTACTTTTTTGAATACGACACCCCGTGGGGCACAAAAAAAATATCACTTGAATCTAATGGAAATGCCGTCATAGGCGAGGGCTCGCGCTGGCGGCTGACCGTATGCCGCGAAAACTGCGACACGCCCATGTGGCTTCGCGGCGGCACAATGTATCAGATATTCCCGGACAGGTTTTGCCGCTCCGACAAAACTCCCCTGCCCGAGAACAAGCCGGCGGCGGAATATCACTCCCGCTGGGGCGAAGAGCCCGACTGGGAGCCCGACTCCGACGGAAAAATTGAAAAATACGACTTTTTCGGCGGCGACCTCAAGGGCATCGAAGAGAAGCTCGGCTATCTCGAGAGCCTCGGCGTCACCTGCATATATTTGAACCCGATTTTCTCCGCGCGCTCGAACCACCGATACGACACGGGCGACTATATGAAAATCGACCCGATGCTCGGCACCGAGGAGGATTTCAAGTCTCTCTGCAAAAGTGCCACAGAGCACGGGATAAAAATTCTGCTCGACGGCGTGTTCAGCCACACGGGCGCCGACAGCAGATATTTTGACAAATTTTCGTCCTACGGCGGCAAGGGTGCATATTGCGACAAAAATTCTCCCTACCGCTCGTGGTATAATTTTCGTTGCTGGCCGGACGATTACGCCTGCTGGTGGGGCGTTGACATCCTGCCGGAGCTAAACGAGACCGACCCGGGCGTGCTGGCGTTTCTGACCGGCGAAAACGGCGTTGCGCGGCACTGGCTCAGGCTCGGCGCGTCGGGCTGGCGGCTCGACGTGGCGGACGAACTGCCCGACGAATTTCTCGACCGCTTCCACGAGGCGGTCAGAAAAGAAAAAAAAGATGCGTTTATCTACGGCGAGGTCTGGGAGGACGCGACCGACAAGATAAGCTACGGCCACCGCCGCAGATATCTCGAGGGCGGCGAGCTGGACAGTGTGATGAACTATCCGTTTGCAAATGCTGTTATAGATTTTGTCCGCACGGCGAACGCGGAAGAGCTCCGCGAATGTGTTGAAAACATAGTCGAGCACTATCCTCGCGCGTCGCTTGACACGCTGATGAACCATATCGGCACCCACGACACGGTGCGCGCCATAACGCGGCTCGGCCGCGGCGATATCGAGCGCCCCGAAAACGGGCGCGACAGGGGCATTTTGACCGACGAGCAATATCAAAAGGGCGTTTGCCTTTTGAAACTCGCCTCGGTTTTGCAGTTCACGCTCCCCGGCGTTCCCTGCGTCTATTACGGCGACGAGGTCGGGCTCGCGGGCGGCGAAGATCCGTTCAACCGCGCCTGCTTCCCATGGGGGAACGAAAACGCGGAGCTGCTCGGCCACTACAGAACGCTCGGCAGGATCAGAAAACTCTGTCCCGCGTTTATCGACGGAGAGTTCAACTGCATATCCTCGGCGCTCGGCTGCATCGCATATGAGCGCAATTCCGAATCGGGCAGCGCGCTGATAATCGCAAACGCGAACTGCCACGGGATAGAATACACCGTCCCCGAACGCTGGCGGGGCGCATCCGCGCTCTTCGGCAGCGAAGCCGACGGACTCAATGTCCCGCTCGGCGCATATTCGGCGGCAATACTTTATAAATAATCGGAGGTGATAGCATGGCGAAAAGAAAGGGAATGAAGTTCCGCACAACGCAGGAGAAAAAGACGAAGCAGTTTCGGCTTTTCGTGCTCGGATTCGTCGGCTTTCTTCTCGCATTCGCCCTTGTCTCCGTAGCCTATATGTTCAAATCGCATCATCTCTCGATGAATGATCTGTTTCCGGAAAAGGAGGTTGAATCCTCCGACGGGAGCACCGACGAGGCTATCGCGCCGCTCGACGGCAAGGCAACATTTATGTTCGCCTGCGTCTCGGACGAAAAGGACGAACTCTACTTTGTCGCCGCGGTCAACGCCGATCTCGACTCGGGCGAGGTGCGCGTGTGCGCCTTTGATCCGAATACAGCGGCGGATGTCTCCGGCAACAAAGACAGTCTTATGGGGCACTACAAGACCGGCGGCTCTAAAGAGCTCAAGAAAGCAGTTGACTCCCTCTGCGGATTCACCGCGGACAAATACGCCGTATCAACCGCGAGCCAGTTCAAGAATGCCATAAACGTGCTCTCCGGCGCGCAGATATCCGTGCCCGAGCGCATAAGCTATAAAACAAAGGAGCTGTCGCTCTCGCTCATGCCCGGCAACCAGACCGTTAAAGGCGAGACGCTGCTCAAATATTTCCGCTACTGTCTGACCCCGTCGGGCGGCGGAGCGCAGAAGCAGGGCGAACTGCTCTGCGTGCTGTTCTCGCAGTATATCAACAAGACCTATCTCGCCTCCGGGCGCAACTATTTCTCGCAGATAATCGACTCTTTGGACACCGACATATCGATAGTCGATTTCTCGCGCTGTGAGCGCACTCTCTCCGCGATGGCGGCGGGAGATATAAAATATACATCCGTTTCTTCCGCCGGCGAGCTGACCGTTACGCCCGGCAAGCGCGGAAAATAACCGTTTATAAAACAAGGGGGCGGTCATTTGGCAAGAAAGCTTCTGTGTCCTGCGGCGCTTCTGCTGGCGCTGACGCTCATGTTCACCGGATGCTCGGTGAAAAGGGTGAACAATATACCCTCATCCGAACAAGTGTCTGCGTTCGGCGACTTCAAGCACTACTTCGGCGAGCTCAACGAAAACGAGAAACGCGCATACAACGCCATTCTCCGCGACATTGAATCGTTTCCCGAGGAGATTGAAATTCCGGAGCTCAACAACGAAGAGCTCGAAAAGGTCTGGCTCGCCGTTATGTACGACAACCCGGAGCTGATAATGCTCGGGCGCGAATGTATGCTCGTCTCAAGGGACCGCAAGTTCTGGTTCAGCTGCGAATACGCCATGACCAAAGACGAGTATGAGCAGAAAAAGGCCGAGCTTCAGGCAAAAGCCGATGAGCTCGGCGCAAAGATAGTCAAAGAAGCCTCTGATTTCGACAAGGAACTGCTTATCCACGACGCGATAATCGACTCGTGCAAATATACCGACTCCGACAAGCTCGTTGCAAGCTCCGCCTACGGCGTGCTCGTCAACGGCTCCGCCTCCTGCGAAGGATACGCAAAGGCGGCGAAGCTCCTGCTCGACAAGGCGGGGATAGAAAACTATGTCATCACCGGCACGGCGAAGCGCGAGGACGGCGCGAGCGAGGGACACATGTGGAACGTCGTCTTTATCGACGGCAAGCCCTATAACCTCGACCTCACCTGGGACGATCCAATCGGCGAGGGAGTGACGCAGAACAAGCGCTATGCCTATTTCAATATCACGGACGAAGAGATACTGAAAACCCACACGTTTTCCGATGCGTCCGCCTGCTGCACCGCGACGGAGAACAACTATTTCGTCAAACTCGGCAGGCAGTTCGACAGCTACAATGCCGAGACGAAAACCGCTCTTTCAAATATGTTCAGCGGCCACAAATCGGGCGACAAGCTCGACGTCAGGTTCTCTTCCGAGGACGCTTATCAAAGCGCCATTGATGGTCTGCTGAAAAAAGAGGAGATCTACAGGCTTCTCAGCATCGCCGACGCGGGCAAGGGCGGATTTTCAACAACGCAGATAAATTATATTGCCGACGACACCCACTGTGTCATCGAATTTATTCTCGTATAACCGGGGTGAAATGATGGACAAAAAGAGAATCGAGGCGGCTGTGCGCGAGATACTTGCGGCGGTCGGCGAGGA
>CAVAWW010000044.1:0-18077 GCA_963592475.1 bacterium | reverse complement strand
TATTCACTTCGCGGGCGGATAATATCCGCCCCTACTTACTTTGAGCGAAGCGAAATAACCCCTCAGCCTCGGCTTACGCCGAGCCAGCTCCCCTACAGGGGCGCCTAAATAGATTCTGCGACAAATCCCAATTTATCGATCCATTCAATCATACCACGCGGCTTAAATATATACAAGAAAAGTCCCGGCAGACAGTGCTGTCGGGACTGAAATTTAAAATTATTTTATGAGCACTTGTTTTTCAGATGGCTGATTTTATATCTCATTCAGCGTCTTTGCTATCCCGTCCGCTATCGCCTCGGCGTAGGATTCGAGGTTGTCGTCAAACAGGCGGTTGTCGCCGTCGTCGGTTATGAAGCCGATCTCGGCGAGGCAGCTTGGCATATTCGTGCGGCTATTGACGAAATAGTTCTCTCCGTCCTCGCGCGCGAAACCGGACTTAACTCCCCTGTTTTCGGATATCCCGGCGGTGGCGAGTGCGTCGCAGATATTCTGCGCGAGCGCGGTGTCCTTGGGCGGCGAGTCCGAATGAATCCATATTTCAACGCCGTGCGCATTCTCTGCGCTGTTGCGGTGAAGCGCAACAAAGAGCTTCGCCTGACGGATATTCGCCTTTCTGCACCGCCCGGCGAGGGAGATAAAAGTATCGTCGTCGCGCGTCATGCAGACCTTGACTCCGCGCGCCTTCAACTCTTTTTCGACCGCCAGCGCGAGTTCGAGATTGTCGTCCTTTTCGAGTCTGCCCTCATATTGAGCGCCGGAGTCGTCTCCGCCGTGACCGGGGTCGAGGCAGACATCAACGCGCATGCTGTCCATAACTATTCCCGCCGTCAGAGCCGCCGCGGCGGCAATGACAAGGCAGATGATGAGAATTCTTTTTGCCGTTCGTTTTTTCATATGTCAGCAGTCAACCACCTCTGAGCCGAAAGGCATGAATGCGAGCTTTGCGAATTTGAAATACTGGAGTCCGAGCGGGATGCCGATTATTGTGCAGCAGCAGACAACGCCCATCGCGGCGCAGTAGACTGCGTTCTCCCAGCCGAGCAGGATTATCCATAAAATATTGGCAATGAAGCTCGGCGCGCCGCCGCCGAATTTTATATCCTTGCCGAACGGAGCCGCAGACAGACGCGCGAATTTGAAGCACTGCTTGCCGAGCGGTATGCCCACGACCGTGACGCAGCATATGAGACCGCTCATCAGCCACATCAGCGCCGCAAGAAATCCGCCGCAGATAAACCAGACAATGTTGCCGATTGTTTTCATCTTTTATATATTCCTTTCCGCGGAGATATATCCCCGCATTCTGATAATAGCAACAAATTGTTGCGGAAAAATGACCCAAAATATAATTTTTTTGCGCCCCTGTTCGTCGGCGCATTTTTATAGTATAATATATGTGTCAAAAATGTGTATCAAAAGGCAGGTGAGAGAATGAACCCGAAAATCAAGGAGCTTCGCAAAAAGGCGATGCAGCTTCCGCTGACCCCCGGCGTCTATCTGATGAAAAACAGCAGCTCGGAGATAATATATGTCGGCAAGGCGAAGGCACTCAAGAACCGAGTCAGCCAGTATTTCGGCTCCGAGCATAATCATACGGTAAAAGTGCGCAAGATGGTCGAAAACGTCGATGATTTCGATGTCATTCTCACCGACAGCGAGTTTGAAGCCCTCGTGCTCGAATGCAGCCTTATAAAGCAGCATTCCCCGAAGTATAATATTCTCTTAAAAGACGACAAGGGTTATTCATATATAAAAGTCACGCCCGGCAAGTGGCGCAACATATATGCCGTGCTCCAGCGCGAGGACGACGGCGCGAAGTATATCGGCCCGTATATGAGCTCGTTCGCCGCGCGCAATACCGTCGACGAGGCTAAAAAGATATTCCGCCTGCCGCAGTGCAACAAAGTATTCCCGCGCGACTTCGGGAAGAGCCGCCCGTGCCTCAATTTCTTTATCGGCCAGTGCAGCGGCGTGTGCAGCGGCAAGGTGCCGTTCTCGCAGTATAACGAAGCGGTCGAGGACGCTCTCGCGTTTATAAAAGAGGGCGGAACCGCCGCGCTCGCGGATCTTCAGAAGCGCATGGAGGACGCGGCGGAAAACCTTGAATTTGAAAAGGCAGCGCGCCTGCGCGACAGGATAGCCGCGATAAAACGCCTCGGCGGCAAGCAGAAGGTTATGTCCGCCGATGTCAGGGAGCAGGATGTCTTTGCCCTCGTCACGGGCGCGGCGTCGTCCGGCAAGGCGTGTCTCTCCGTGCTCCGCTTCGCGGACGGCAGGCTCTATGACAGCGAGAATTTCATAACCGATGTGCCCGAGGATACGGCGGAGACGCTCGCCGAGCTTATCCGCAGCTTCTATATGATAAGAGATTTTGTCCCGCGCCGCGTGTCGGTCGACGGCGAGGTTGCCGACAGCGAGCTGCTCGAACGGTGGCTGAGCGAAAAGAAGGGCAAAAAAGTCATAATATCCCACAGCACCACAGGCGAGCAGAAAAAGCTTTTCGAGATGTGCCGCTCAAACGCCGCGCAGTATCTGACTCCGCTGACAGGCACCGCCGGCAGAAAGACCGCCGCGCTCGACGAGCTCGCGGGTATGCTCGGGCTGCCCGCCGCGCCGGAATTCATCGAGTCATATGATATCTCGCACACCGCCGGAAGCGACAATGTCGCGGGCATGATAGTTTTCCGAAACGGCGAGCCCTACAGGCGCGACTACCGCCGATTCATGATAAAAGGCTTCACCGGTCAGGACGATTACGCCTCCATGGCGGAGGTGCTCGACAGAAGATTCACGAGATACGAGGAAGAAAAAGAGAGCGGCGAGGGCTTCGGCCGCCTGCCCGACCTTATTCTGCTCGACGGCGGCAAGGGACAGGTTTCGGCGGTCGAGCCGATACTCAAAAAGCACGGACTTGAAAATATTCCGCTTTTCGGCATGGTCAAGGACGGCAGCCACCGCACGCGCGCAATAGCGAAATCCGGCGGCGAGATAGCCTTCACTTCAAAACGCCGCGCGTTCACCCTCGTTGCGGAAATACAGGAGGAAGTTCACCGCTTCGCCGTTACCTATCACAGGCAGAAGCACAAGGCCTCCGCGCTCTCGAGCACGCTGACGGATATCCCCGGTGTCGGACCGTCGCGGGCAAAGGCGCTCCTGCGGCATTTCAAGACCGTGACCGCCATAAAAAATGCTAGTGTCGACGAGCTCAAAAATGTATCGGGTATCTCCGACTCCATGGCGCAGACTATATACGACGCCCTGCATCCCGAATCTTGACACGGGCGCGTATAAATGTAATAATATGTATAACAGTGCGGCAAAACCGCAGATTGAAAAGATAAATGCAGTATAAAGGAACTGATGATATGAGAGTTATAACAGGCACGGCACGCGGCAGAGTTCTCAGAACGCTCGAGGGCGAGGATGTCCGCCCGACTACGGACCGCGTCAAAGAGGCCGTTTTCAGCATAATACAGTTTGAGATAGAGGGCAGGCGCGTGCTCGACCTGTTCGCAGGATCGGGTCAGCTCGGTATTGAAGCTCTCAGCCGCGGTGCTGCGTCGGCAACATTTGTCGATATGTCGAAAGACTCATTGAGCGCTGTCAAATATAATCTCGAACACACGAAGCTCGGCGACAACGCAAAGGTCGTTCAGACCGACGCGCTCTCGTTTTTGAAGCTGACGAAGGACAGGTTCGATATAGTATTCCTCGATCCGCCTTATGCGAGCTCGCTCGTGGTCGATTCGATGAAGCTTCTCTCCGATGTTGTTGCCGCAGGCGGCTGCGCAATATGCGAGACTCCCGTCGATTCGGAGCTGCCCGAGAGCTTCGGTGAGCTTAAATTCTATCGCAGCTACCGCTACGGAAAGATAAAAATCACCGTTTACCGCAAGGAGGGTGAGGACGAATGAAAATAGCCATATGCCCCGGCAGCTTCGACCCCGTCACCAAGGGTCATCTTGATATAATCAGGCGCACCGCGAGCATGTTTGACAGGGTCATCGTTGTTGTCATGCATAACTATCACAAGCCCAATTCATATTTCAGCGCGATAGAGCGCGTTGAGCTCATAACAAGATGCGTCAAGGATCTCGACAATGTTGTTGTCGATATGCACGACGGACTTCTCGCCGCCTATGCCCAGGAAAAAGGTGCTGTAGCGATAGTCAAGGGTCTGCGCGCCGTTTCGGATTTCGACTACGAATTCCAGCAGGCGCTGACAAACAAGAAACTCAATCCGAATATCGAAACCGTTTTCATAACGGCGAATTCGGATTACATGTACCTCTCGTCGAGCGTCGTCAAGCAGGTTTGCGAGTTCGGCGGGGACATCTCGGACTTTGTCCCGCCCGAGGTGCATGATGATATTGTCAAAAGAATAAGAGAGAGGAGCGCTTCAAAATGAACATAGATTCCCTTCTGGAGCAGATAGAGAACATTCTCGACAGCGGCACAAAGATAACACTTTCCAAAAAGACTGCGGTAAACGCCGAGGAGATACGCGAGTGCATCGCGCAGCTGCGCGAGATAATCCCCGAGGAGGTTGACCAGGCAAAGTCGATAACCGCCAACCGCAGCGAGATAATCGAAAAGGCGAAGAGCGACGCGGCGGCATCCGTTGCCCGCGCTCAGGAAAAGGCGCAGACTCTTGTGGAAAAGACCGAGGCGAAGAGCGAGCAGATAATCTCAGCCGCCAACGCCAACGCTCAGAAGACCATTGACAGCGCTAATAAGCTTGCCGAAGAGACCGTTGCAAAGGCAAAGTCCGACGCGGCGGATTTAGTTGAAAAGGCTCAGCAGACGGCAAACAAGCTTCTCGACGAGAACGAGATAACCGCTCAGGCGCGTGCATATGCATCTCAGCTCAAGGTCAATTCGCAGAACGAGGCAACCGAGCGTGTCAACTCCGCGATAGCGAGAGCTGAAGAAATGCTCTCCAACGCGACCCGCCAGGCGGATGATATAGTCAAAAAGGCTAATGCGGAGTCAAATGAGACTCTCGCGAGGGCAAAGAAGTGGTCTGCGGATATCCGCGCGGCCGCAAGCAACTTCGCCGATAGCGTCCTGCGCAGCGCGGACAAGGCTCTTGTCGCGAGCATAAACGAAGTCAGAGACGCAAGGCAGAAGATAAGCGACACCTACAAGGGCGAGAAAAATCCTCAGTAAAGGGAAGTGCGTTAAAATGAAAACTGGTCACGCAGACAAGGCGCGCGAGCTTTTCAACGAGGGATACAACTGCTCTCAGGCGGTGCTCGGCGCATTTGCGGAGGATGCGGGACTCGATGTCAAAACCGCGCTCAGGCTCTCCGCGCCGTTCGGCGGCGGAATGGGCAGAATGCGCGAGGTCTGCGGCGGAGTCAGCGGAATGTTCATGGCGATAGGTCTCTTCTTCGGCTATGACGAACCCGACGGCGCGCAGGCGAAGAAAGAACTCTACTCATATGTCCGCGCCCTTGCGGACAAGTTCAAAGAGAGCGAGGGCTCAATAATCTGCCGCGAACTGCTCGCGGGAGTGAAAACTCAGCCCGGGCCCGATCCCGAGCCGCGAAATACCGCAGACTATAAAAAACGCCCGTGCCCCGAGCTCGTCGCATACGCGGCACAGCTGACTGAAGATTTTCTCAATGAACACGGAAAGCTGAAATAAATAAAAAAGATGTCTATATGACAGTAACCGACCGCAGCAAGCTTGTGCGGTCGGTTTTTTATGTTTGCTTGTCAGCTTAGACAGATAAATTGAGATTTATCGCAGAATCTATTTAGGCTCCCCTGTAGGGGAGCCGGCTCGGCGCAAGCCGAGACTGAGGGGTTATTTCGCGTCGCTTAAAGTAATAAATCTATGCGGCTGTGCCGATTTGCACTATTGCGGCAATTATCTGTCGCAGATATTTATCTCGACTTGCCTCTCATACAGTGTAAACCAAGCTCAGGCACAGCAATCATATGCCGCGCCTGAGCTTTTGATATTATTTCTTTTTCTTCTTTCCGGCTATCGGCAGCATTGCCGCGCCGGCGAGGAGGGTTATCGCGGAAACCGCTATCGGCGCGCCGGTCTGCGGGGTCAGCGGAGTTTTTCCGCCGCCGTTTGCCGCGCTGCCGGGCGTATTTTTCTTGCCGGAGAGGAACACATAGTTGTCATATTCGCTGTCGCTCATCGCCGTAAATGTAAATGTGCGGCTCTTGACAAACGGTACCTGACCGTTCTTGAGCGAATAGACGACCGTTATGGTGAACGGCTCGGTGCTCTTGGGCAGAGAGTGCTTTTTGAACTCTATCTTGCAGCTCTCGCCGACTTTGAGAACGGTGCCGTTTTTCGCCGAGAGGTCGGCATCCATGCCGTCCGCCTTGACGCTGATTATCTCGGTGTCATACTGCTCCGAGAGACTCTCAATGGTCAGCGCGGTGTCCTTCGAGGTGTGGAAGCCCGACGGGGACTTGTCAAACTTGACATAGAGTCCGTTCGCGGGGTTCTGACCGAGATTGAACTGCGGGAACTCGGGATCGGAATAGACATCCGTTATTCTGTCCGTAAAGAAGAACGTCAGATAGAAATTTCTCGTGTATCTGTCCCACGGGCACATTCCGTGGAACTGACCGTTGACGAACCAGGTGTTCTCGGGCAGATACGCGCAGCTCGCGTCGATATCGCGCTCGGGCGAGATGTGCCAGTGCGTCGGGTCATTGCAGACCGTGTTCTGCTTTTTGTAGTCCGCCGGGAACTTCTCGCCGAACGGGGCGCAGTATGCGCCGGACGCCGAGTGGACGTCAATAATATAGTCTGAGTTGACTCCGGTGCTCGTGCCGATATCGTGCTCGGTGTTCGCGATTATCGCTATCTTTGTACCTGCGTCCTGAGCGCGCTTCAAGCCCTCGCTCATGTGAGCCATGGCGTTGTAGTGCATCTCATCGCTCTTGGCTATCAATTCGGCATTCTCGACGGGGTCGAGATATTTTGCCTTGAACTCCTCGTACTTGTCGGGGGGAACGAAATCCCAGACGCTGCCGAAGTTTATAACAACATCAAGCAGATACTGATGAAGAATATCGTTGAACGCCTGATTGAGGCGGTCGAAGCCGAATGCCTCGACGAGCCACTCGTATTCATACTCTTTGCGGAAGCCTATCTCGACATATTCGATAAGGGTCGCGACATCGAAATGGATGTTGCCCTCGAACAGGTCAACGACGAGCTGGGTGCCGCAGGTCGCGGGAGCGTCCATTATCGCGCGGTCAACATCGCCCTTTGCGCCGTAATAATAGAGATATGTCGCGGTCAGCTGACCGCCGTGGCTGAGTCCGTAGAGATTGACTTTCTTACTTCCGGTGAGCTCCTTCACTTCCTGAATGAACTTGTCGAGCTTGGCGGCGTTTTCGACCTGACCCATGCGCCAGTCCTCGGTGAAAGTGAAGTGGTTCTCCGCGCCGATGCGCTCGATGAGATCGGCGGAGATCTCTTTTTCGGCTATGTATTTGTCCTCACCCTTTGCCTTGAGGACGGATGCGCGGGTGTTCGCCGCGCCTTCGGGATAAACTGAAAGATCATATTTTGAAGTGCCGTCCGGGTTGCAGCGCAGGGGTTCGAGCAGCTCGACTCCAGCTTCGCCGACGACCTTGACAAGCCTTGAGTAATCGCCGAATACCGCGCCGGCAAGACCGCCTGCGAGCTCGGGGATACGGGCAATGACTATCTTTTTGAGGTCATCCATATTGATGCCCCAGACCTGATGCTCGTTTTCGCCGCCGAGGTCATAGAACAGCGAGGGACCCGAATAGCCCTGAACGAGTATCAGCGGAGTCGCCTTATCCTGCGCGAAAACCGACATCGGCAGGATGCACAGCAGCATAACAACGCAGAGAAGCGCAGATATTATTCTTTTCACGCCTTTTTCTCCTTAGTGACCTTTGCGAGGAAGATAAGCGGCACGATTATAAACACCGCGATTATCGCGGAGACGAGGAATATCGTCGGGATCGGGACGAGGGTGCTCTCGCCGTATTCGTTGAGCATGGTGCCCAGCTCATATCTGCCGGAGAACTCCGAAATAGTCCAGCTGCCGACCTTCGGGCCGATTATCATGGGCAGGGTGACGGTGAACAGAAGTCTGACGCCCTGGAACTGGCCGACCTTATCCTCGGGAGTGTAATCGCGCACGGTGGCGTTGAGGATTATCATGAGAAGACCGTAGCCGAGAACCATGATGAGCGCAAAGAGCACGAAAGTAAGCAGAGTCTTTGCGAAGAAAACAGCGACGAGTCCCGCAACGAAGAGAAGAACTGCGGGGAAGACGAATATTCTCTTGCCGACCTTGTCGAGAAGCTTGCCGAGCAGTATAGTTACAACGACGAGACCGACAACAGCCGCCGCGCCGCCGATGATTATAGGCGTGGTTATCTGGAAGGTGTTGAGGTCAAACTTGAGATAGTGCTGAACATAGATGAATATGTAGGGCATGAACACCTGAACTGCGGTGTTGAAAATGCAGGCGGACGCGAGGCAGAGATAGAGCGCCGCATTATTTTTTATAACCGACGGACGGAAGCCGTAGATAAGGTCGCTGAAATAGTTTGTGCTCTGCTTTACGCCCTTGCGCGGATCCTTGACCGAGAACAGACCGATGATTCCGCATATTGTGACGAGCGCGCCGAGGAACATGAAGCATGCAGGGTAGCCTGCTGCCTCAACGCCGACGCCGAAAGCGACGGTAACTATAACGGTTGCAAACACGGGCAGAAGTGCCAGAACGGCTTCGGCAGTGCCGCGGTTTTCGGGGACGGTAACGTCTGTGACCCACGCGTTGAACGCGGCGTCGTTCGAGGTCGAGCCAAAGAAAGTCATGACGCAGTCCATGATAATAACGACGCAGACCGTTGCGGCGACGACCTTGGAGGTATCGGAGATATTGAAGAGCTTTCCGATATTCTCACGCGAGATGAATGCGAACACGGCGACGGTGAAGCCCCAGATTATGTAGCCGCCGCTGATGAAGATTTTGCGGCGGTCGAGCTTGTCGCTGAGAGTACCCATGATGAATGTGGTCACAACTGCGGCTATCGCAGACGCGGCGACCATCTTTGCTATATCGTCGGCTGTGCCGCCGATGTAGTTGAACAGGAATGTGTTGAAGTAGACGTTCTCAACAGCCCACGCGACCTGTCCGATGAAACCGAACAGAATGATGTTGAAGAGAATCCGCCCTCCGAGCTTTTTCTTTTCCAATTGTATGTCCTCCGTTCCGGGGCGGATTACCGCGCCCCGATATATTTCACGGAATATAATACCAAATTCCGGGCGGATAATCAACATATTTTTGTATATCTTTGTCAAATAGTTTTATTTTCGGAGAACTTTATTTTTGAAATCCAAGGTCTCCGTCATCCACACCGCGCAGGACTGACCGTAATACGGAACGACGAAAAATGCGGGCAGAATTAATACACAGCTGAGAAACCAGAGAATAAATCCCGCCTTGAATCGGGCAAAATCGCGGCAGTGTCCGCGCATGATGTCGCGGCTTTGGCTCAGAGCCTGTTTTATCGAAACATCCGGATCGGCGGCGAGAATATACTCCGCCGCAGACCACGCCTGACGCGCGCCGGAGCAGAATATGCAGCCCGAAACGAGCATGAGTATGCTCCCCGTGAGCACGGCGGCTATCGTCAGAATGCCGACAGTTGACGAGAGAAGCATATATATTCCGCCCGCCGCGAGAGCCGCGCTCGGCAGGAGAAAGAATATCCACAGAGCGAGGTTAAGCGCCGCGAGCGCGATATGCAGGCGGAGCGCGGAAAAGGCGCGTTTGCCGCGAAACGCCGCGGTACATTCGGCGGCGCGGCGTTTTTGCCCCAGCGCGCCGAGCAGGAAATACCGCTTCATTCCCTGCCGCAGCGGCGCAATGAGAGCCGAGACGGCGAGTGTCAGCAAAAGGCACGCCGCCGCATTGACTGCGGGGCTAAGCAGCTTTGACACGGAAGATAGCGCGGAGGTCACTGCGGAGGCGTTGAGCAGGAGCCGCGCCCCGGCGGTCATGAATCCCCCGGCGACAGCCGCCGCCGCGAGGCAGCCGAACATAACGGCGCCGCCCGCTCCCGAGTCCGTCTGCGCCGCCCTTCCGCACACTCTTATCTGTGAATCCTTCATTTTTTGTCACCGCCCGTTTTTTGAAGATATTATTTCCCTGATTTTCCGTAAAATTCCTCCGAACAATAAAATAAGAAGAAAATTCATTTTACTTTTAAATTTATGTGATTTATACTATATATAATAAATAAAAAATCGGAGACGAAAATGAAGATAACGAGAAAAAACGACTCCACGCTTTGCATTGACATTCACGGCATGCGCGAGCGCGAAGCAAAATTCCGGCTCGAGTCTCTAATCGAAAACGGCTCGGCGGATATAACGCGCCTTGAGATAATCCACGGATTCAACGGCGGCACGGTTTTGCAGTCCCTCGTGCGAAGCGGGCTCGAATCGAAAAGGATAAAGGAAATTCGCCCGGGCGACAATTCCGGGCAGACAATAATAATACTCAGACAGGGAGAAAAATGATGAAAAAGAAAACAAAGATACTTATCTGCGTGCTCTGCGCCGTCGCGATAGCGGGCATTGCGGGCGGACTGTTCGCGAAGTTCCACACGAAGAAAATTCGCCCGAAGGAGACCGTCTCGATAAAGAGCGTCAGCGGAATAAGCCTCGATGAGATAACGCTCACGGCACACAGGGGTCTGAGCGCAATCGAGCCAGAGAATACCCTCCCCGCTTTCAAGGCGGCGTGCGAAGCGAAGTATAACTATGTCGAGTTCGATATCGAGCCGACCTCCGACGGCAAGTGGATAGTCATGCACGACGACGATCTCAAGCGCACGACAAACGGTCACGGCAAGATAAACAAATACACCCTCGACGAAGTGAGCGCGCTGAAAATCGACAACGGCGCAAATATAGAAAACTACACCGACCTAAAGCTCCCCACATTTGAAGAGACGATGGCTCTGCTCGACGAATACTATCCCGATGTAAAGCCCATGATTGAGATAAAGAGCATCGGCAAAAATAATCTCGACTCGCTCGTTGAGTTTTTCAAAAACTACGCCGCCAAGGGCAAGAGCACGATTGTTATCTCGTTCGACATGGATATACTCGATACATTATATAAAGAGTGCCCCGAGCAGACCTACTGGCTGCTGACGAGCGAGCTTTCGGACGAGGCGCTTGACTTCTGCAAGAATCATGACGGTATGAGAGCGGCATTCAACGGCAACAACCCGAAGAACACCGACAGCAGAATAAACGCCGTCATTGATATGGATATCCCGCTCGCCGCGTGGACGATAGATAACCCGGATACTTTGAAGCACCTCTATTCCCTCGGTATCAGATATTTCACAACAAATCGTATCACACCCTAAAAAATTTTTTAAAAAAGTGTTGACAAACGGAGAAAGTATGATATACTAATAACAGTAATCATTACTGATTATGAATTGAGAGGAAGCAATATGAGATATTCGTCACAGCGTGATACTGTTCTGAAAGTCGTAAAAGCGGCTCGCGATCACCCGACTGCGGACACGATATATTCGCGTGTGCGCGCCGAGCTGCCGAAGATAAGCCTCGGCACCGTCTACCGCAATCTGAGCCTGCTCAGCGATATGGGGCTGATAACGACGCTCGAGACGCTCGACAAGAGCATCCACTATGACGGCAACACCGACTCTCACAGCCACTTCATCTGCGAGCGATGCTCGAAGATAATCGATCTCGGAGTTGAACGCGGACTGCCCGAAGATATTTCCGAGCTCGGGCTGCTCGTGCGGCACAAGAAGATCATCTATTACGGACTCTGTCCCGATTGTCAGCAAAACACGGCGGAGGATGACGACGCCGGAGTTTTACAATAAAAATAATTTTTAAAGTGTAAAGGAGAAATCATTATGAAATTCGTATGTCCCGTTTGCGGTTATGTTTATGAAGGCGATTCTGTTCCGGAGGGCTTCAAGTGCCCCCTCTGCGGCGCTGCCGGAGAGAAGTTCATCAAGCAGGAAGAGGGCATGACCTGGGCTTCCGAGCACGTTGTCGGCGTTGCAAAAGACGTTGATCCCGAGATCCTCCAGGGACTCAGAGACAACTTCGCAGGCGAGTGCAGCGAGGTCGGCATGTATCTTGCAATGGCGAGAGTCGCACACAGAGAGGGCTATCCCGAGATCGGTCTCTACTGGGAGAAGGCAGCTTACGAAGAGGCTGAGCACGCAGCAAAGTTCGCCGAGCTCCTCGGTGAGGTCGTGACCGACTCGACGAAGAAGAACCTCGAGATGAGAGTTGAAGCGGAGAATGGTGCTACCCTCGGCAAGACTGAGCTTGCAAAGCTTGCAAAGGCAAAGGGTCTCGACGCTATCCACGACACTGTCCATGAGATGGCTCGCGACGAAGCGAGGCATGGCAAGGCTTTTGCAGGACTTCTCAAGAGATACTTCGGCGAATAATTCTTCGCATAAAAGCCACACACATTCGCGGCGCACATCAAACGGTGTGCGCCGCGTTATTTTTATATAATCTTATCGGGACTTGAAAACGGCGGCGCAATATGCTACGATAACTCAAAGAGCAAGAATTGAGGAGAAAAGATGAAGGTAACCTGCGAATACTGCGAATCGGTCGTCGACGCCGAAAAGAACGACACCTGCCCCAACTGCGGCGCGCCGCTGGCGGACAGCCGAAAAGCAAAGGAGGCAGAGCTGCGCGAGGCTCAGAAGAAAAAAGAAGCCTACGAGCGCGAGACGCGCGAGAAGCAGCACAAGCTCGAACAGGAGCGGATAGAAGCCGAGCGCGGCAAGATGATACTCGACGCGGTGACGAATGTCACGGGGCGCGCACATTCAGCCAAAAATTCACGCGCGCTGAAAGCGGGATGCCTCATCCCGATAGTTGTAATTGCGCTGATAATAATACTATCTATCGCCTTTTCGGTGATTCGCCAAATCTCGGGCGGCAGCGTTGACGATCTGCTTTCGGGAGTTGTCTCCGAAAAATTCTCCGACTACGAAGAAACGGAAGCAGTGCCAGAAAAGGTCGAAGTGAACTTCGGCGAAAAGGCGGTCACGCCCATGTACACCGTGCTGTGCGACGAGATAAAGGAAGTCGACAGCTACCCGTGGACGGTACAGAAGGGCTACAGATATGTTGCGGTTCATCTCGTGCTGACAAACAATCTCAGCGAAGAAGAAAGTCTCAACGAAAAGACCGATTTTGTTGTCAACGGCATAGCGCAGGACAGCCGTTTTCTCTCGGGCTACAAGCGCATATCCTCGTCACCCGTGACGGCGGGGCTCTCGATAGACGGATATCTCATCTTCGAGATACCGACAGATGTAAAAACCGCTCAGCTCAAATACGGCGACTATGTGACGATAGACATAAAGCCCTCGGACATCAAAAGTAAATAAAAAAATCAGGCTCGGTGTGAATTGCACCGAGCCTTTATTTATACGGTTTTGTCTCGTCAGTCATGCCGAGGATGTAGTCGGTCGAGGTGTTATAGAGCCGCGCAAGGGACACCACAAACCGCGTCGGTATCTCGCGCTTGCCCGTCTCATAGTTGCTGTATACCCGCTGATCTATCCCGAGAAAAGCGGCGATCTCTTTTTGAACCATATCGTGATCTTCACGCAGGTCTCTCAGTCGCGGATAGTACAAAAAACTCACCTCCGCCGTTATAATAACACATCTTGAGCCGCCGTTCAACATCGGTCAGTTTTCCGTATCTATTTTCTTCTCCTCGCCGATATTTTGCAGGCAGCCGTATTCGCTGAAAAATACTGCTCCGCCATTTGACTGCCGCTCGGTCGTCGTGCGGCTCATCACGAGCATATTGCGCAGATCGTTTGAAGATTTATAGAAATGCTCCTCGAGCGCAATGAGATCGGAGAGGCTGTCGTCCGTCGCGTCTGCGGGCGTGAATATATATTTCCGCTCGGCTCTTATGCCTATCGGGAGCTTTTCGCCGCCGAGGGTCAGGAATCTGTCCTCGGTGAAATCCGGGTCTATCCGCGCGCCGAGTGGTATTTTGAGCGAAAAGAACAGCAGGGTGTAACGCGACCTTACATCGCTTATTTTCCTTGACGGCAGGCTGTGCGAAGAGATCGAAAAAGTATGCTTTGTCAGCGCGGTGATATACCCCGCGGCGTGGCGCATGCTCATACCGCCGTCGCGGTTTTCGACAATTCCGCTGATTATCGTGTCGCCTTTTAAAACGGCGGCGTTTCGCTCCTGCATCGCAGTGCCGCTGAAAATTTCGAGAGTCTGTATCTGCCCGTCCGCCGCGGCGACTATATCGCACGGCGCGTCGTTTTTTTTAACACTCTTGCCGACTCCCTCGCGCACATCGACATTGACCGAACAGCCGACTATATTGACCGACAGCCACGAAACCTCCGGCAGAGCGGACATCGCCTCCTCGGCGACCGTGTGCGTGTCGAGCTGTTTTTTTCTCATCCCGGGATATACGCCGAAGCGCTCGACCGTCTCTCTTATATCCTCTTCCGGCACTGTCTCGCAGCCAGTCACATTGACCGTCCATATACGCCCGGAGAGCGCCGCCGTTATAAATATAAAGCACACCGCGCCGACCGCAAGCCCCGCATGGACGCGGTTTTTTGACAGCAGAAAAGGCAGACCGCTCTTCTTGACTATTTTCATGCGCATGCCCGCTTTTTTGGCGCATGGGCGCATCATGCGGTAGCCCTCGGGCGTCGTGCGCGCGAAAACGACGCCGTTCGTGCAGCAGACATCCCAATACGGAATATTCCCGCGCGAGCAGAGATTCAGAAAGCGTTCCGGGAATCCCCCGCTCGCCCTCATGCAGACATAGCCGCGCAAGAAATTAAATACATCAGAAATATTCCCGCCCCCTATTTGCAGAATTCCATGCTCATTATTTCCCCGTGTATGACCGCCTGACCGAGGTCGAAAACATCTATGCTGAGCCCTTTGCCGCAGAAAATTATCTCTTCTTTGCCGGCGCTCAGGCGTATCCGCTCGCCGTCATATTCGAGCACGCCGTAGAGTCCGTCTATGCTCGCCTCGCGCCTGCCGAAAAATTCGACATGCACCTGCGAATATTTTCTCGACGAGTCGAGCGCGTTTATCTTTTTTATCATGTCCGCCGCCGAGCGCATCTTCCCGCTCTCTCTGCGTTTTGGCATGTGCATCCCTCTTTTCCCAAATAATGTATGCTCCCCCGGCAATAAAAAGAACGCAGGGTGAATATCAATATGACTGAGGGGTGATGACATGAGAGAGTATTTGAAAAAGGCTCTGCGCCGTCTGCCGCTTTTGGCGGCGACTTTATCGGCAGCCGCGCTCATCGTCGCCATGCCGTCGGTCAGCGCGGCGGGAGTAAAAAAAGGGCTTCTTATCTGCGCTTCGAGCGCCGTGCCGTCGCTCTATCCATTCTGCGTGCTCTCCGCTTTTTTCGTGCGCTCGGGGCTGTGCGGCTATCTCGGAAAATTTCTCGAGAAGCCCGTGCGGGTTCTTTTCGCCCTGCCCGGGAGCGCGGGCGCGGCGGCGTGCATGAGCTTCGTCGCGGGCTACCCCGTCGGCGCGGGAATGACCGCCGCGCTATTTTCCGACGGGCGAATCTCGCAGAGCGACGCGCAGAGAATGACCCTGTTCTGCGTCAACGCGGGTCCGGCGTTTGTCATAGGCGGAGTCGGCGCGGGTATGCTCGGGAGCGTTCGGGCGGGGGTCATAATTTTTGTGTCGCTTACCCTCGCGAGCCTCGCGCTCGGCGTGCTGACGCGGTTCATCCCGCATGACGAAACAGATGCGCACGCCGCCCCTGCTATTTCCGCCATGCCGCTCTCCCGCGCACTGACAGAGGCGGTCGGCGAGGGGACAAAAAATATGATCTCAATATGCGCGTGGATAGTCATGTTCGCCTGCGCCGCCCAATATATTCCCCTGCTGCGCCTGCCCGACTGGGCAAATTTGCTTCTCGGCTGCACACTCGAAGTCACCGGCGGATGCGCCTCGGCAGCCGGGGTGTTCAACATCCCTGCCATAGCGGCGGTGCTCGGCTGGGGCGGAGTGAGCGTACACTGCCAGATAATGCGGCACATAAAGACCTGCGGAACGCCGCTGCCGTATTTTTTCTGCGCGCGCCTTGTCTGCGCCGCTCTCGCCGCGCTGTTCTGCGAGGGACTGCTCCGTCTGTTCCCGTGTCCCGTAAACACCGTTTCGCTGGGTTCGGTCGGCGCTCCGCAGATGTTTTCTTTCTCCGCGCCCGCCGCGTTTGCAATGCTTTTGAGCGGCGCGATGCTGATATTGGAGCTTGATACAAGCGAAAAAAAGTGTTAGAATAATAAAAAAGCGTTTAGGATGATATATTTTGAAAAGCAAACTGCTCAACAAAAAGAGCATACCGCCGGCGTGCGAATACTGCACCAGAGGCAGCGGCGCACCGGACGGCAAGACTGTATTATGCCCGAAAAAGGGCGTCATGCAGAAGGATTCAAGCTGTTCCGCGTTCCGCTACGACCCGCTCAAGCGCAAGCCGAAGCAGCCGGTCGAGCTGCCGCAGTTCGATGCGAGCGATTTTGAGCTTTAATCAAGCCGTTTTTTGTTCTCCGCTTATTGATTTAACGGCGGGAATAATGTAAAATAATAGCATCATTAAACAAAGGGTGATAGAAATGTCAATCAAGCACATGTACTACAGGCTTTATCAGGGCGTTTTCAGGGTCGCCGTCAACTTCCTTGACTGGACTCCGCCCAAGATAATCTCCGGCCCCGGCTCCGTCAAAAAGCTGCCGCAGGTCATCAAGGAGAAGGGTCTGTCGAAGATGATGATCGTCACCGACAAGGGTCTTACCGGACTCAACCTGCTCGACGGCCTCTATGAGGGTCTCAAGGCAGACGGTATCGATTATGTCGTCTATGACAAGACTCAGCCGAACCCCTCGATAGACAATATCGAAGAAGTCCGCAAGCTCTATCTTGACAACGGCTGCCAGGGCTTCATCGCTTTCGGCGGCGGTTCTCCGATGGACTGCGCCAAGGCTGCGGCCGCAAGAGTCGTATGCCCCAACAAGACTGTTCAGAAGATGCGCGGCCAGCTCAAAATACGCAAGAAGCTGCCTCCGTTCTTCGCAGTTCCCACCACCGCCGGCACCGGCTCCGAGACCACTCTCGCCGCCGTTGTTACCGACACCAAGACCCACGAGAAATATGCGCTCAACGATCCCGTGCTCCGTCCGAAGTACGCAGTCCTCGATCCCGAGCTCACCGTCGGTCTTCCGCCCCACATCACCTCGACCACCGGTATGGACGCTCTGACCCACGCGGTTGAAGCCTACATAGGTCACTCCAACACCAAGGACACCTCCGAGAAGGCAGAGGTCGCCACAAAGCTCATCTTCGAGAACCTCGAAGAGGCTTACAAGAACGGTAAGGATCTCCACGCAAGAGAGCAGATGCTCCTCGCTTCGCACTATGCGGGCATCGCGTTCACGAGAGCTTATGTCGGCAACGTCCACGCTATAGCCCATAACCTCGGCGGATTCTACGGCGTGCCGCACGGACTTGCTAACGCCATTATCCTGCCCTATGTCCTCGACTTCTACGGCGAGACCGCCTATGAGCGCCTTGCAAGACTCTGCGAGTGCGCAGGCGTCGCGAAAGCCGGTCAGACCGACGAGCAGAAGGCTCTCGACTTCATCCAGGCTATCAGAGACATGAACGCCAGAATGAACATTCCCGACAAGATCGACAAGATCCAGGAGAAGGACATCGAGACCATCGCAAAGCGCGCATGCAAAGAGGCAAATCCCCTCTACCCCGTGCCGAGAATTATGGATCTCGACGACTGCATAGCGATAATCCATCGCCTCATGCCGTAACAGAACAACACAGCGAGCCGGAAGAAAATCTTCCGGCTCGTTTTTTATGCAATATAAAAAAGGCTGAGCGCGTTTGCCCAGCCTTCAGTCTGTCGAAAAAGTCTGTCATGCACGGTCTCAAGGCTCACCTGTGTAAGGGGAGCTGTCACGGCGAAGCCGTGACTGAGGGGTTGTTG
>CAVAWW010000043.1:0-19143 GCA_963592475.1 bacterium | reverse complement strand
TTGTATCGGCTGCGCCGATAGCGGACAGCCGCAAGGGCTGTCCCTACGGTCGGTAAAATCAAAGATTCCGTGCCGCTTGCGCGGCAGCGGTGCGTCGAGTCGCCGCACCCTACAGGTTGCACACCGCTAAAATTGTGCGGAGTTCGCGGGCGGATGATATCTGCCCCACCGTATATATTTATTACTTTGAATGAAGCGAATAACCCCTCAGTCTCGGCTTACGCCGAGCCAGCTCCCCTACAGGGGAGCCTAAATAGATTCTGCGACAAATCCCAATTTACCGTCCCGCAGCTTAACGCTTTTACGAGTAAAAAACTTTCCAAAAAAATCTTTGCGCTCTAATCTTTCTTTAATTTTCGCGGGTTATTATATGGGTGTACTAAGGGACACGATCCCGATAAGAAAGGACAGATACTATGTTTGCAAGTATTTTCAAATCCATCGGAGTCGCGCTCATGTCAGTCATTATGGCTATCTTCTCTGCGATCGCTCCGCCGCAGGATAAGCCCGACACGGGCTCGGGCAACTCCGGACAGATCCAGCAGGAAGTAAAGATAAGCCTTGACGCCGCGATAGACATTGCAGTCGCCGATGCGGGCGTTGCAAGAGCCGACGCGAAGTTCACCGAAGCGAAGCTCGACAGCGACGATCTTGTCGCCCACTACGATATCGAGTTCATCGCCGGGGCTAACGAATACGACTACGAGATAGCGGTAGCGGACGGCAGCATTCTCAAAAAAGAAGTCGAGCCCGCCGACCCATCTAAGCCCTCAAAGCCCCAGCCCGATGTCTCCGGCTACATCAGCATCGACGAGGCAAAGGCAATAGCACTCAAGAAAGTTTCACTCGACGCTTCAAAGGTCACTTTCAAAAAAGCTGAGCTTGACGCCGACGACCGCACCCCGCATTATGATATTGAATTTGTCTCGGGCGGCTATGAATATGAGTTCGAGATAGACGCAAAGAGCGGAAAGATTCTCGAATTCGACCGCGAGCGCGAGGATAAGAAGCCCTCAGTTGACACATCGAAGTTCATCTCCGTTGAAGAGGCAAAGGCCGCCGCGCTCAAGAGAGCTTCCCTCGACGCTTCAAAGGTCACCTTCACCAAAGCAGAGCTTGATATTGACGACCGCACCCCGCACTATGATATCGAGTTCGTCTCGGGCGGATATGAGTACGAAGTCGAGGTCAACGCGAAAAACGGCAGAATAATCGACTTCGACCGCGAGCTTGACGATTCCAAGCCCGCCGACACCTCGAAGTATGTCTCCGCGGATGCCGCGAAGAAAGCCGCACTCGACCATGCGGGTCTCACCGAGGCGCAGGTCACGGAGCTCGAAGCCGAGCTTGACACCGACTCGCTCACCGCGCACTACGATGTTGAATTCAAATGCGGCGGATTCGAGTATGAGTACAAGATAAACGCAAAGAGCGGAAAAGTTATCTCGTTCGAAAAAGAGAGAGACTAACAGATTTTTATTCAGCCCCGGATATTGAGTCCGGGGCTGTTTTTATTTGTAAACTTTTTTCATTTTTCCTTGACTTAAAGCCGACTTCAGGTTCTATAATAAAGTCAAATCAAAGGAGAAATTATCATGAGAAAAGATTTCGGCGCAAAGCCCTTCACCTATCCGCAGCCGGTGCTTATCCTCGGTTCCTACGACAAGGACGGCAACCCCGACGCAATGAATGCCGCATGGGGCGGCATCAGCGGCGGCAATGAGATATCCATGTGCATAAGCGCGGGCCACAAATCCACGAAGAACATTCTCGAGAGAAAGGCATTCACCGTGAGCATAGCTGACCTCGAACACGCGGCAGCCTGCGACTATGTCGGTCTTGTCTCCGCAGGTAATACGCCCGATAAATTCGAAAAGGCGGGATTCCACACCGTCAAATCGAAATTTGTTGACGCGCCGCTAATTGAAGAGCTGCCCATCGCCGCAGAGTGCAGGCTCAAGAGCTACGACGCAGGCACCGGGCGCATGGTCGGCGAGATAGTCAACGTCTGCGTTGACGAGCGCGTGCTCGATGAGAACGGAAACGTCGATGTTTCAAAGGCGCAGCCGATAACATTCGACCCGTTCAACAACACCTATGTTGTCCTCGGCGAGACAGTCGCAAAGGCATTCAGCGCCGGCAACTCACTCAAATAAAAATATACGCAAAACGCCCCGCACGTTTCCGTGCGGGACATTTTGTTTTTCGGATGTAACTTTTAATATTTTATCGTGAAATCGTTTATTGTTGTCATGCCGACTTTTACTCTCGTGTTCGAGCCGAGAAGATGCGCCGTCAGTTCGATGATAACGGGATAGTCATAGTGGGCATAGACCATGTTGCCGGTGGACTTATCAAACTTTGCCGAGATAGTGCCGTTGTAATAGGTGAATCTCTGGTCGCTGAGCGAGAGACCGGGATAATCGAAGTTCACCATGTCGGCGGTCAGCACACCGAACGCCGCGGCATAGCCCTTATCGCCCGAGGGATTGACCTCAGTGCCGAAAGTCAGGGTTATCTGATATTCGCTGCCCTTGTCCTCTATCTTTGCGCTCTTGACATCTGATACTGTAAGCTTGCTGACCCAATCCTTGCCGCCGACGGGGAACACGGTTTTGATATCCTCTGTGCTCGTCATGACGAGAGCTTTATCGTCGCGTTTCATGAAAGTTTTCATCGCGCTCTTGCCGATTGCGTCTATGGCTTTCGGGAGTTCTGTTTTGTCGGCGTCGTTCTTCGTCTCGGTATAGTTGCGGGTGACGGACTTTGCGCTGTATTTGACTCTGTTCGCGCCGGCGTTGAAATAGGCGATTATCTCCGCTTTACTCCAGTCTTTTGTGCTCTTTGAAGGTGCGGCAGTGACCTGTGCGCTTGTCTCGTCGGGCTTTGCGGGGTCGGCTGACTGAGTCTCGCCCATCTCGTCCCCCTGAGCGGTGCTGTCCTCGGGCAGGGCTGTTGTGTCTTCAATAATCTGCCCGTCCGCGCTCGTCTGCGCTTCGCCGGTGGTGTCTGCATTTGTTTTTGTGTCGTCCTTTTTGCACGCGCACAGCAGCGACACAAGCAGAACAAGAATCGCCATAACGGCGGCTATCGATCTTTTCATGGATTTTCCTCCTCAGAATTCATATTCACCCGCTCCGACGGTTTTCTCTCTTCCGTCGGGCAGAATTATATCCGCTTGGCAGTTCGACGGGACGGATATTTTATATTTGTATCCCCCGTCCGTCTTATCCCAGCGCACGGAGATTTTTCCGTATACGCTGTCGTAGCTCGCCTCGGCGAACTCGAAATGCCCGCCCGGGCGCGGGGCTATAGTGAATCGGTTTTCTCCGGCGACATTTATTCCGCACATCGTGCCGAACAGCCACTCGCAAACCGCACCCTTTGAATAGTGGTTGAGCGAGGCAATGCCGTCCTGCGCCGCAGTGCCCTCCCACGACTCCCAGACGGTGTTTGCGCCGTTTTTGGACATAAACAGCCAGCCGGGCATCTGCTCGTTTTCAAGTAAGCGGTAGGCGTATTCAATATCGATATCCGCCAGAACGCTCAGTATCAGCGGAGTTGAGAGGAATCCCGTGCCGAGCCTCCACGAGTAGTTGTCGAGGGCTTTTATGAGCCGCTTTTTCGCATATTCCGTCTGCTTTTCGTCGAGCAGACCGATATAAAGCGGGCGAACAAGCTTCGCCTGGCGGTCGGTGTCTATTGAAAACTTCTTCGTTGTGACGAGCGCGCTGTAGCCATTTCTCGCCCTTGCGGCGTTTTTCTCATAGAGTTTTCTGTCGTCGTCTTTGACCAAAATGCGGGCGATATCCGCCATCGCCTCGAGCATGAACACTATGTACGCAGTCGTCTCCTCCGGGTTCGGATTGACAAAATCTTTAAATTCAAGAGTCTTGACATCCGCGGGCTCCGCCCATTCGCCGTAGGACTGGCGGTAGTTTGAAATGTTGCGGAAATTTTTCAGCCCGACGCCCGTCGGCAGGGCGGTAGGATACCACTTTCCGAGAGTCTTTATTTTATATTCCGCGAAGGCGCGCATATTCGGATAGAAGCGCTCGAGAATTTTTCTGTCGCCGTACTGCTTATAGAGTCTGTACGGTATGAACACACCCGCATCCGACCAGCCGGCCGAGCCGTCCATGAATGTCATATAGAAGTCCACGCCGCCGCGCGGGGATATCTGGCGGAAGTTTCCGTTTTTGAGCTGCTCGTCGCACATATCGCGCACGTACTTTTCCGCAAACGGGGCGTAGTCGAAAAGATAGCTCGCGGTTTTGCAGAATATCTGTGCGTCGCCCGACCAGCCGTGGCGCTCTCGGGTCGGGCAGTCGGTGGGCAGGTCGGTCGAGTTGCCCTTTGCCGACCACTTTGTCACCTCGACGAATTTGTTCAGCAGTTCGTTTGAACTGTTGAAAAATCCCGTCTCTTCCATGTCCGAACGGACGGCTATGGCGGTGAAGTCCTCCGGGCGGACGGTCACATCCGTCTCGACGCTTATATACTGAAAACCGAAGATAGCGAACTTCGTCTTGTAGTGATTTTTGCCCTCCTTGCAGATATACTCAATCTTTTGCAGTGGCGTCGTCTTGTGTTTATTTTTGCACTGGATATTTTCGAGCGTCAGCTCGCCGCCGCGCAGAAGCTCGCCGAATTCCAGGGTGATTTTCTGCCCCTCGCGGGCGTTTATCTCAAACTCAACATAGCCCGCCATATTCTGCCCGAAGTCGAGCAGCTTTTTCCCGCTCGGGGTGACGGATAATTGGGGCTTGAAGCGCTCCTTTTCGGCTATCGGGAAATTGTTTGACGCGCTCGGCAAAACCTTGCAGACGGTCTCTTTCGCGTGATTTTTATATGACGGGATATTATTCGCGTTGACCCGCTCGCCGTCCTTGTTGTCCGCAAAGCGTATGGCGCCGTCGCTGCTCCAGAGCCACGAGCCGTCCGACACAACGGTCTGCACCGTGCCGTCGGCATATTTTATCTCAAGCTGAGCGAGCAGTTTAGTCTCGGTGCCGTACTGATTTTTGAGCCCCCACGCACCGACGCTGCCCCTGTACCAGCCGTCGGCAAGCTCGGCGCAGATTGTATTTTCGCCCTCGTGCAGGAGAGAGGTCACATCATAGGTCTGATACTGTATGCGCTTTCTGTATTCCGTGATGCCGGGCGCGAGCGGCATTGAAAAATCAACGCCGTTAATCCCGGCTGAATAGAGTCCGCAGGCGGTCATATAGAGCCGAGCAGATAAAATCGGCTTTTTGCACTCGAACTCTTTTTTGAAGCAGTCGACCGGGTAACGCTGTTTTCTGTTTACATTATAATTTCCGGTTATCCACTTCGCGCTCCAATCTGAGGCGTTTCTGAGCCCGATCTCGAAGAATGCCGGCTCGCTCCAATCGCCCTCAAGCCCGTTTTCGTCCCAGAGCTTCACTTTCCAGTTCACTCTCAGGCGCGACGGAGTGTCAAGCGGATACGGAATAAACGCCATCTGCGGGGATTCGACCTTTCCGCTGTCCCATAGAATATTGCCGCGCGTGTCGCAGGCGACTATTCTGTATGCGCTCTGAGCTTTTCCGCCCTCGCAGTTCCACATGAAGCGCGGATTTTCGAAGTCAATACCCAGAGGGTTTTTGAGATATTCGGTTTTTAAATTAACTGCTTTCACTGTATCACTTCGCCTCCTCTTTCATAACCTCGAAAACGGTTTTCTCCATAAACGGAGTCCATATTTCGAGATATCCCGCCTTTGTGGGATGTATCTTATCCGCCATATACAATGCCGTATTCTTATTTAACGCTGCGTTAAGCTCGGCGTCGTTCCACATATCTATAACGGATATACCCCACTTCGTCTCGGCTTCTTTAAGAATATCCACCATTTCCCCGTACAGGTCGCTGTCATAACGCGGGTTCGTGTAAAAAATCACCGGGCAGTTCCATTTCTCTTTTGAGTAGCAGATTATATATTCTATTGCTCCGGCTATTGTCTTTGTATCGAAGTCATTGAGATTTTTCGATTCGATTATTTTCCCAAGCTCTTTCTTCTGCGAAGCGTCATTTGTAGAGAGCTGGCAGACAAAGAGATCGACCTTTTCGGCGTCGAGCTTTTTAAGCCTCGACACATAGGAATTGATTCCCGATTCAACAAGTGTCGTTCCCGAAACGGCGCTCTTAATTACCGTGCAGCCGTCCCGCTTTCCGATATAGTCCGCAAAGGACACGCCGCCGGAGGCGGAGCCGTAGGTCACGGACGAGCCGAGGAATATAACGGTCTTGCCTTTTATCGGGTTGTCGGCATTTTCGGGTGTATTATCAAGCGAATACTTTTCGTCGTTGCCCTCGAGCGAAGCGGTTTTTACATCGTGGAGCTTCACAAACGGTCCCCAGCTCCACTGATAGCCGCAGAACGCGAGCCACGCGGCAATGACGGCGGCTGCGATCGGAATGATTATCAGAAGTTTCTTCTTCATTTTATTCTGTCGTCTCCCCGTTTCTCTGCTTTATCTCCTCCTGCTCCTTGGCGATATTCTTTTCGACATTCAAAAACAACAGAAGTATCGCAAGGACAATGCCGGTTATCGTCTCAAGTCCTACAAATGTAAAGGTTATGGCGCTCTTTACGCTGTCCGACTGCACGGCGATGAGCTTACCCGCCGCGTCGAGATAGGGCGCGACATAGCCGGCCTTCGAGAGAATAAGATTGAATACGCCCGTGCAAATTCCGACGCTCGCGACGGCGATTGTGTTATATATGGACATCGCGATGCCGTCGCACCTGAAGCCGTTTTTCCACTCGACATGGTCGAGCACGTCCGCGAACAGAGCCATGAACACATATGAGCACGGCAGACCGCCGATATTCTTTATGAACTGGCCGATGAGGACTATCACCATATTTGTCGGCGCCAGCCAGCATATCGCCGAGCCGACCGCATAGAAAATGAAGCCGACTGCCGTCAAGTTGCGCTTGCCGAATTTTTTCGCGAGCGGCCAGACGGCGAAAATGCCGATGCCCATCGGGATGCCGCCGATAACGGAGAGCATGGTCTGGGTCTTGCCGTCGTTATATGTACCGAGGACATAGTTCGAGAAATAGACGAGCGAGATATTTTTGATAGTCGAGCCGACGGTAAAAATAAGAAAATATATAAAAATTATTATCATATATTTGTCGCTAAAAATCGCCTTGAGCTGAGTTGTCATCGCGACGCTCTCTTTTTTCTGCTCGCCGCCCTCGAGGGTGATTCGCTCCTTGGTGAAATAATACTCCATAAGCGTCAGCGGAAGCGCGATGCACGAAAGAATGCTCATCGTGACTATCCACTTTGATTTGTCAACGCCGAGCTGCGGCATTATGAGCATGGGGAAGATGAGCGCGACGATTATGCCGCTCATCATGATAGTCGATATCTGATTGAATACCGAGAGCGAGCCGCGCTGCTCGGTATTTCTCGTCGAGAGCGGAACCATGAGGTTGTGGCTCATGTTATATATCGTATAGGCGAACGAATAGAAGAGGTTATATGAGAGCATGACCCATATCACCTGCACCGTCTGATTGCCCGTGGGCACGGTGAAGAGCAGTATGCCCGTCACGGCGACGAGCGGCGCGGAGAGCAGCAGCCACGGACGCGCCTTGCCCTGCTTTGTGTGCGTGCGGTCGATGATATAGCCCATGACTATATTCGTCACGGCGTCGATTATCTTCGACACTATCGGGAACACCGCGAGGAACGCGCCGCCCCAAACGGTGGTCAGGTTCAGGACATCGGTATAATAGACATTGAGATAGGTCGCGAGCACGGCGTTTAAAAGCAGCGCGCCGGACGGGCCGAGCAGATAGCCCAGCCACTTCTCCTTCGCCGTTACCTCGGGCGAGGTCAGACGCGAATCAAGCGCCCGCTTTTCGAGCAGTCTGTTCTTCATTTTTGTCTCTCCTTAGCTTTCCGACCCGCTTGACAGATCGGACTGTTTATATTACACTCTTATTATATCTACACCGTGTCGGATTAACAATCATCAGTTTTGTTAATAGCTGTTATGAAACCGACAAAATCATCTGAAAGTGGCGGGATAATATGAACACAAAAAATAACCAGCGCACGAGACTTTCAAAAATATTGCTCAAAAACGCGCTGATGGATCTTCTGGGCGAGAAAGGCTCGGTAACAAAAATATCCGTAAGAGAGCTGTGCGAGCGCGCCGACCTCAACCGCTCGACCTTTTATGCGCACTACTCCGAGCCGAAAGAGCTGCTCGAAGAAGTCGAAAACGAGCTGCTCGAAGCGACTCAGGATCACTTGAAAAAAATCGGCGCGGAAAACGACATCGGCGCGCACAGATATATTCTCTCGTTTTTGATGTATATCAAAGATAACGACAAGCCGTTTCGCACGCTGCTCGTTGACTCCGCTGACCCGGCGTTTCGCTCGAAATTCATGCAGCAGTCGATAATCCAGTTTATAGAGAATCTCGACATGGTTCTTCCGAAGGAGCTCGAGCAGTATATCTATTCTTATATTCTCAACGGCAGCACGGGCGTTATAATCCAATGGATACGCTCGGACTACTGCGTTGACGAGGGCGTGCTCGTTGACCTGCTGTTTTCGATAAATCAGAGCGCGCTCGTGAATCTCGACATAAAATAACGCATACGGTTGAAAGCCTACCGAGTCGGTGGTATAATAGTAGAAGCGCATGCAACACTGCGCGAAACTGCAAGGAGACGATAAAAAATGAGAGAGAGCAAAATCACGAGGGACGAAGCGTTCGAGCTTCTGAAAAAATACAACAAAGACCCGTTTCATATTCGCCACGCGCTAACTGTCGAGGGCGTTATGCGCTGGTACGCTAAGGAGCTTGGCTATGCGGACGAGGAGGAATACTGGGGCATAGTCGGCCTGCTGCACGACATCGACTTCGAGCTCTATCCGGAGGAGCACTGCAAGAAGGCTCCCGAGCTGCTCAAGGCGGGCGGAGTCGGCGATGACATGATATATTCAATTTGCTCCCACGGCTACGGCATCTGCGTCGACATCGAGCCTGTTCACGAGATGGAAAAGGTGCTCTTCGCGGCGGACGAGCTGACAGGGCTCATCTGGTCGGCGGCGCTGATGCGCCCGTCCAAGAGCGTGATGGACATGGAGGTTTCGAGCCTCAAGAAGAAGTTCAAAGACAAAAAATTCGCCGCGGGCTGCTCGCGCGATGTTATCCGAACGGGCGCGGAGAGACTCAGCTGGGAGCTTGAAAAGCTCTTCGGACAGACGATACTCGCCATGCGCTCATGCGAGAGCGATGTCAACAGCTTCATGGAGACTTACCAGGCGTAAAATGAGCAAAAGACCGCCGCAGAATAAATCTGCGACAGTCTTTTTTATTTGTGCTTTATATTCAATCCAGTGCGGGCTCGGGAGCGAGCGGTGCTTCCGCTGCCGGCTCGGTCACGGGGACTGCCGGCTCCGACGGGATCGGATTTATCGGTTCGTCGGACGGTTTCTCTGTCGGTTTCTCCGTGGGCTTTTCCGTAGGCTTCTCCGTTTGCCTCTCGGTAGGCTTTTCGGTGGGCTTCTCTGTCGGTTCGACTACAGATACATTTATGAGCATCTTTCCGCTCGCCGTTTCCCCGTCGGAGTCTGTAACAGTGACTTCCACTGTGTACATTCCGCTGACCTTCGGGGTATATGACATACTCTTTTCCGATTTTTCAGCCACGAGTGCGCCGTTTAAAAATATCTTTATTTTATAAGAAGTATATTTCCCCGTTCCGCCGGAGACGAGCGCCGACGCGTGTATCTGCGGCGCGGCGGTGCCGTTGTTCGACACCTGTGCCGCCGCAACGGCCGCGAGGGTCGGGTTCTTGACAGTCACGGTGCATGAAGCGGTCTTGTTTCCGTCCTCGGTCTTTACGGTTATCACGGCAGTGCCCTTCGCCTTTGCCGTGACGCGCCCGGAGCTTGAGACGGACGCTACATTAGCATTGCTGCTCGACCATGTGACCTTCTGATTCGCCGCGTTGCGCGGAGCGACGGTCGCCCGGAGCTGCCTCGAATCGCCGACTGTTAAATCGAGCGAGGACGAACTCAGGGTAACGCCCGTGACATGGTCGATATATACCGTCACCTTGCAGACTGCCACGCGGTTGCCGTCCTTTGTGGTGACTCTGATATTCGTTGTACCCTCTTTTTTCGCCGCGACTATGCCGCCCGCGACCTCCGCTATCGACGGATCGTCGCTCGACCAGGTGTAGTCCTTGTCATATGCATCGGCGGGGATAACAGTGGCGGTGAGCACTTTAGTCTGGCCGACTCTGAGTTTGGCTTCCGTCGCGCTGAGCCTGACGCCCGTCACGCTCTGGTATTTTTTCTTGCTGTAAAATGTCCTTGTGCCGTTCTTGTTCTTTATCGTCAGAACGCCGTTAGTGACGGATATTCCGTAGCTGTCCCAGTCGCTCTTTCTGTCGGCATATCCGCCGCCGGTCGATGACTTCGTATAGGTGCTGAGAGTTGCGAGGTCGAAATTCGTCGCCTTTATGCCGAAGCGATCGCCCGTCTCGTCGCCGCCCTTCTGCGCGGTGTATATCTCAATTGTAGAGTCGGGATTGTTGAACAGATACCATACTCCGCGCGCCTCTCTGTAGCAGGTGCCGGTGTATCTGTCCTTCGCGCCGGGAGCTTTCACGAATTTCTTGTTATTGATATAAAAACAGCTGCTGCCGAGGATTATTTTATTCGCGCTCAGTGAGCTTTCCCATGAGGCGAACGGCACAGAAATTGAGTTGCCCCAGCTGCCGCCCGAAGACGAAAGCGACTTCGAGGGATAGAGAGTATACGCCGCTACGTTCCCTGAAGAGGATGGCAGAGAGAAATTATACGAGCGCAGATTCATCCCGCTCGCGGAGTTCGACACATCGACAAATATATCGGAATATCCGTCGAGATACCATCTGCCGGAATATTTCGCCGCGGTATCGGAATATTTCTGCGCGGATTCCTCCGCCGCCGCGGGCTGATTTTCGGACCCGCTCTCGGTCTTTCCCGTCGCTTTCCATTTCGCGGTGAGGTTCAAATCGTCGTTTATGGGCGTTGAGAAATCGAACTCGGTGTCGCCGTTGAACCAACCCTCGAATTTATATCCCTCGCGCTCGGGAGTCGGCGGCGCAAACGCCGCTTCGCCGCGCTTTATCTCGATTATCTCGTTCTCCCTGCCGTCGCCGTAACAGAGCACGAGCAGGACTATATCCGTGCCCTCGTCGATGCTGTAGGACGCGACAAGGGTTATGTCCCCCGTTATCGCGGTGTTGAAATCGAACGCCGCGCCGTTATACTGCCACTCAATGAAAGTGAATCCCTCTTTGTGCGGATCCCACGGCTTTTGGGCGCTCTCGCCGTCGCGGATATGCTGGGTCTTTATCTGCGTTCCGCCCGAGCTGTCGAATGTCACCGTGTGGACTGAATTTTTGGAGCAGGCGGCAAAAACCGCGAGTGCCGTCAACAGGACTAACAAAACTGCCGTTACCCTCTTCATTGCGATCCCCTTTTCGCTTCGTTATAAGTATCGGTCTGACATAAATATATGCCAAATGTATTTCAAAATAATTCTACTGCAAAATAAATTATTTTTAATCACTTCTAAGAATTATATAGCTTCTATAAAAAATATTTTTCATATACTGATTTTTGTTCAAAAATAAAGCGGCTATTCATAAAAGAGTAAGCCCCCGGCGAAGAAAAACACCGGGGGCTTGAAATTTTAAGTTGTATCAGAGCTCGCGCTCTATCTTCTCCTGCGCCGCTTTCAGTATCGCAGCCGGATCATTGCCGAGGATATCGAGCCCCTCCGCGCTGAAAAAGCTGAATTCTTCGATTCCGAAGAACGACTTCGTGACCGTCTTGATATATTCAAAGCCGAAGTTCGTGTCGCCGATATATCCGCCCGAAGTGGTGATATAAATCAGCCTCTTCGCCCTGCAATAGCTTATCGGGACGCCGTCGCTGCCGTAGAGAAAGGTCAGACCACCGACGCACAGGGATTCGATATATATTTTTAAAAACGCCGGGAAGCTGTAGTCCCAGAACGGCGCGGCGATAACGACAGTATCGCAGGCGGCGAACTGCTTCGCGCAGTCATAGACCGGGTCGGAAAAGTCGTTCTTTTCCGCGCTTTCGGCGCGCTTAGCGAGTCCCGCCGCGTCGAGCGGCTTCAAATCCGCGTCGGCAAGGCGTATCTCTTCTATATCGCCGTCAAGGCGGCTGAGTGCGGTTTTGGCGAGTGCGAGAGTGCGCGACTCGTTTTCACCGCGCACGCACGAATTGACGAAAAGTATTTTCTCTTTCATTTTTCCTCCTGCTTTCACTCTCTGATTATTTCAAAATTCCCGCTGTGAAGCTCTTCGAGACTACCGCGCTCGTCTGCGAACGAGTAGCCGTCGGGCAATCTTATGCGGCCGTGAACTCCGCTGTCCGCGGAGATATCGAGTGCTATTCCCATAGATGTTCTGCGCCACTTGACGCTCACTTTGCCGCCGACCGTCTCATACGAAGCCTCGGCGCTGTCGAGCTTTTCAATAAACACGGGCGATATCTCAACCTCCGACGGATCAGCAAGGAAAGGATTGACGCGGATGCCGCCGATATATTCAATGAACCACGCGGAAATATCGCCGAACATATGATGATTGAGCGAATTGGGTCTGTCCTCCTCGCGCAGGAAATCCTCGGGCAGAGCAGTGAGCCCGCGCTCAACAAAGTTGCCGTAGGACGGATAGTCCGGGCGGGTTATCATCTTAAAAGCGAGATCCGCTTCGCCGAAGTCGGAGAGCACCCTGAACAGAACGCGCATACCGAGTATGCCCGCGTCTACATGGTCGTCGCGCCGTTTGATTATCTCAAGAAGGCGTTTGAACGCCTCGGGCTTTTCGCCGGGATTGAACACATCGTAATATATCGCCATCGCCTGCGAGGTCTGGCAGGAGCCTATCGCGGTCATTGTGCCGAAGTCTATCAGATGCCGTCTGACCGCGTCTCTTATCTCATTATATAGCTTTTCGCAGAACTCGCGTTCGAGCGAGAGTCCGAGCTGCGAGAAAATATAGGCGGCTTTCTTGAGAATACTCATGCATGTCACGCTGTCCGTAAATTCGAGCGGCGATTTGACCCTCGTCACCGGGCACCAGTCACCGAGCCCTATCGCTACAAGCCCGCGCTCGTCGCGGCGGCGCGAGATATACTCGCAGTAGCGGAATATCGCCGTCGCGTTCTCTTCGACTATTTTTCTGTCGCCGCGCAGGACGTAACAGAAATACGGAATATATGTCAGCGCAGCGTCCCATGCGGGACCGTTGCCCCATTCGAAGCCCCAGCCGCCCGTCGGCACTATGCCGGGCAGCGCACCGTCCGCACGCTGAGCGGCGCGGATATTTCGAAGCCACTCGCGGTAACTGTTGACGGCATCGAGGTTCATCAATATGTGCTCGGCGGAGAGAGCGGCGTCGCCCGTCCAGCCGTTTTTCTCGCGGTGCGGGCAGTCGGTCGGGAAATAATAGAAATTCGAGAGATCGGAGTTTCTTGTCATCGCCTGAAGTTTATTTGTCATCTCGTCGGAGCAGCCGAACGAGCCGATCTCGCGCAGAGCCGAGTTCTGCACAACAAATGTCAGAAGATCGGAGGTCGCCTCCTGCTCGGTTATGCCGAGCACCACGCAGTATCTGAAGCCGTGATAAGTGAACACAGGCTCAAAAGTCTCTTCGCCCTCGCCTTTAAGTATGTACACATCGCGCTGGGAATATCCGGCGGGATAGAAGCAGATGTTGCTCGTGTCCGGCTCGCCGTCGGGCGCAAAATATTCGCCGAACTGCAAATCGATTTGCCGCCCGCGCTCGCCGCTTACCCTGAGCTTTACCGTGCCCGCCGAGTTCACGCCGAAGTCGTATAAAAAACCGTCGCGCTCGTCGCTCGCGATTTTCTTCGCCTCTTTGATAACGTCGCCGCGGGTTATGTATTCCCTGAGCCTGCATTTTCTTATCAAAACCGGCTTTACCTCACGCACTGGCGCTATCGGCTCCGCCTCGCACAGGCGCTTTTCGCCGCGCGGAGACTCCGCAGGCAGAGCGTTTTTCCACGCGCTGTCGTCAAAGTCCGGCTCGAACCAGCCGGGAATTTCAAGGCGCGCATCGTAATAGCACCCGCAGCGCAGGTCATCGAAAATGACCGGTGACGGAGCAGTTTTGACCGAGCCGTCAGCCTCGAAAATATCAATTCCGCCGTCAATATATTCCGTCGAAACGCAGAAAGCCGTGCGCGGCGCGCCCCTGAAGGCGGCGATATCAAAGTCCCAAATCTGACCGCCCGGCGCGTTCTGCATTCCGTTGCCGAGCATGATGCCGAGAACATTTTTGCCCGGCACGAGGCTCTCGGTTATATCATACTCGTCGTAATAGACAAGATCGTCGGGGTTCGAGATATACGGAGCCAAAATGCCTTTTGTCAGCCTCTGCCCGTTGACATAGAGCTCGTAAAATCCGAGTCCCGTCAGCGTAATAACACTCTTTTTGACTTCGCCGTCTATCTCAAAAGTCTTTCTGAAATAAGGCGCGGGAACATGGGATGTATAGGTTGTATAATCATAGCCCGCACAGATAAATTTTTCCGAAAACATAACAGCACTCCTTTACGCTAATATCATAACCGAGGACGGGAAAAACTGCAACAGATAATAAAAACATTGCCATACTTTTTTAAATGTGCTAAACTAAATTTAAATATTTATTACTCAAATAATGCTAAGTACAGTTTATTGTACACCAAATGTGATTAGAGAGGTATTTATCATGAATGAAAGAGAAGCTATTTCTTATCTAAAAATATTTATGTCGAGATAATGGGATGGTAGGTGTGATTTATGCGAAAGTGTTTTGTTACAGTGTGTGTCATATCTCTATTTCTACTGTTCGGCGGACTAAATGTGTATGCAACGACAAATTATGGGTTCGAAACGACGGACTTATCAGAAAATGAAGTTAACCAAATATGGCAAAATATTAATTTAAGGAAATCTTCTGATTTGAAATCCTTAGACAGCATCGAATTGCCTATTGTTTCTTTTGATGTTTCTAAAGACGGCATAATACTTTTGGGCTTTGAAGAAAATAAGATTGCTATATCAAATTCAAATAATGTGTTGACATTATTTGAATTTGATAATGACGGCTCATTTTATGTTCAATGGAATGATGGCAGTATTCTGCTAATGTTGGTCAGAGGTTCCATAGTTATTGAATTTTCGCAAGACGGGCAGTTAATTAATATGGTTAAAACTGATGATAGCAGTGTGAAAAACAATTCCCTATGGAATCAAATAGCAAAAAAGAAATCCGTAAATATTGGACAGGCTTCTTATTATGTCAAAAACGACATGGGAATATTTAACTTTTTGGCATCATCTTATTCGCAACTTATAACTGAGGATAGTCAAGGGAATCAAACAATTCTTTATGATGTGAACAATACTCAGATGACAAAAACAATTGTTGCATTTTTTGCTGTTATTGTATTTGCCGCAGTAGTCGTTTTGATGATTTTATTCCAATTTGTGAAATTTCGCAAACGATGAGAAATTCGTTCGTCTCTGCAAGCCAGCTTTTACCAAGATATGGATATAGTGTTGTCAAGGCTACAGCAAAGCGAAACAATGAATACTCTAAACTTTTATACCATTGCGACAATGTAAGCAACCACTGGGAGCTGATTGAAGCGTCCTTAGCTAATGATGAAATACTGGCTGCGCAAAATGTTCCCGATTTATTAATCATATAGAAACAGGGAGGCATTGTCATGGCAAAGGCAGGCAGCAAAAAGCGGAAGATAACAATATGCATCGTTTCGATAGTCGCGGTCATTGCGCTGCTTTTCGGAGCGTGCGCCGTCTATCTCGGCGACTACTATCACGCGATAACGCCCGCGGGCGAATCATTCGGGCTTCAGGACGGCGCTCCCCTGCCCGAGACAATCAAACTCGACAACGGCAATATAGTCTGCAAGGGCGAAAACGCGACAAAGGGACTGATATTCTATCCCGGCGGCAAAGTCGAATACACTGCATACCTGCCGCTCATGGAGTCGCTCGCCCAAAAGGGCATACTGTGCGTGCTCGTCAGGATGCCGTTTAACCTCGCGGTATTCGATGTCAACGCCGCGGACGGCATACGGGAGATGTTCCCCGAGATCACCGACTGGTACATAGGCGGCCACTCCCTCGGCGGCTCGATGGCGGCGGCGTATCTCGAAAAACATCCGAATAATTTCAAAGGTCTGCTGCTCCTCGCCGCATATTCGACCGCCGACCTCTCGAACGAAAATATAAAAACACTGTCGATTTACGGCAGCAATGACGGAGTGCTCAACCGCGAAAAGTATGAGCAGTACCGCAGCAACCTCCCCGAGCTTACCGAATATATAATCGACGGCGGATGCCACGCGTATTTCGGCGTTTACGGCAATCAGGACGGCGACGGCACCCCGACGATAGACAACGCCCGGCAGATAAATCTGACGGCGGATGCGGTTGCGAAGTGGGTTGGGTGAATTAAACATTTTCAAAGTTTATGGGAGCACAAAATGATTACAAATGACCTTGATTTAGGCTTTGCAAAAATTCGGGCGACTATGAACAACGCAGCGATAAATTTCGAAGTCTGGAAAAGCTCTTTTGATACATACCAACTCGATGACGGCACCGAGCTTCATCCCGCCGGATGTTTGGAAATTATAATAAATACTCTGCCGTACCGCATCGGAGACAAAATATCCGTCGGCTTTGACCGGGGAGCATTCGCATGTGACTCTGGCGGCGAAAGCAGAATAAATATCGTCGGAGAAATCGGGAAATTTACCGTGGCGATGGGTGCGCCTGATACAGACGACACCAACTCTCTTAAAAGAACTTTTCCATATGAAACCTGGTGCTCCGACTCACGCGGTTTTGAATTTCATATCACAGACGACCCAGAGCAATACAGCAAAAACAGAGTCGATATCGTGATTACTGTTGTCTGGGAATATTCAAGTCTTGACTGCGCATGGGATATGGTCTCATACTTAACTTCCTGAAAATTTTATTAAGAAACATCAACAGCCCTCTGAAAAACACTTTCAGAGGGCTGTCAGTTTTAATTAATCAAGTCCGGGCAAAAGCGATGCGGTTAACGCGGTCGGCGTCTTATTCCGCACTCGCTGCGGGCTTATTGTACAAAGCGATATACTCATTCCAGCGGTTAATCACATCTTTCAGCGGCTCGTTCAGATATGAATACGCCTTTTCTTTTATCCAATCGGGTATGCCGTATGCCGCCTCGGCTATGCTTCCGGCGATTGCCGCCTGAGTGTCGCTGTCGCCGCCGAGCGAGACGGCGTTGCGTATGGCATCTTCAAAATCCGTGCTCTCGATAAACGCGATTATCGCCTGCGGAACGGAGCCCTGGCAGGTTACGTCAAAGCGGTAGTACGGGCGTATTTCATCGAGAGACTTCGACAGATTATAGCCATACTCATTTTCGATATATTCCTTTATGCGCTTCTTGCATTCCGCCGGATTGTTATCTATAGGCTCTTCGCCCGCTCTGTGATATCCGCCGAAATAAAAGCGGCTGAGAAAAATCGCATCGGCGGTTGCCATCGCGCCCTTTACGCCCTCGGGGTGGTTATGAGTGACCTCGGCGGATAGCCGAGCCAATTCTCTGCATCTGTCGGGCAATTTCCCTGTTTTGGCATAAGCTTCGCAGTCCACCGCCCACGCACACGGCGAAACGCGCATCGCCGAACCGTTGCCGAAGCTGTTATACGGCTCGCTGCAATCCGAGAATATCCATGCTTTGAACCTGCCGCCGTAACCGGCACGGGGATACATCCGTCCGTATTTCTTCATCGCGTCGGCGAAGTCCTCCCGCTTGCCTCCGTTCATAATGCCATCGGCTACCGCGCAGGTCATAACGGTATCATCCGTAAATCTGCAGTAGCTGCCAAACAGCGGAAATTCTTTTGTTTTGATACTGTGCCGCTCATAGATTGAGCCCACGATATCACCGATTATTGCTCCTAACATCTAGTCTTCCTCCCTTTATACATATAATATCTTAACATTTTCTGCGTTTTTGCAGATTGATTGCTCCTGTTTTGCTATACAACAATTATACATTAAAAAGCGAAGGTTTACAACAATTTTTCGAAAATCAGATATATGTCGCATAAATCGGCTTTTGTACCGGCGGAATAATTAATCCGATGCCTTTTTTGCTATTCCCTGCTCCAAGTCGCTGACTTCGTCTCTCAGCGCGGCAATCTGCTCCGGGTACGGATTTTTCTGAGCCGCGATTGCCTCCAGTTCTTTGATTGAAGCTCTCAGCTTTTTCTGGCTGTCTTCAATTTGCTCTTTTTGCTTTGAGAACGAATCAAAGAAATTATACAGACGCCGCGCATTTCCCGAGACGGATTGACCGACCTCCAAGCGGTATACAGTATCAAGGCGTTTGAGCGAAAGATACGGCTTCTTTTCATCCTGATTTTCCGGCACGGATATTGCAAAATCCATTACAAATAGATCGTCGGGCATCGGCTCTTCTTTGCGAATCACGCTCTTGGAGAGGAAATCTTTTATCTTACCGACCTCCTGCTTATATTGCTCGCGGGAAAATCCAAGCAGATATTCCTCGTTTTTAACCGTATTGCGCAGACGGACATCAAAATCGGCAAGCATTTTCTTCTTCTCTTCAACCGACCTGTTCGCATCGTTAATGCTTTTTTCAAAAGCGGAGGACAGAATCTCCGTGTGCCGCAGCTCGTTCTGCTTCTCGGCGAGCGTCTTCATAAGGGGCTCAGAAATGGACAGAGCTTTTACCTGAGCATATGTCAGCACATTTTCTTCGAGATCAGACGCCGAGCGCTGATAAGTTGACCCGCTCAGGAACTGCGAGATAAATCTCTGCTTCGTCTCCAGAATCTGCCACGAATATGAATCGAAACTGCCCTTTGTGATATAGCGAAAAATCCGTATCTCTTCGTTCAGGTTTCCTTTGCGCATGATTCTGCCCTCGCGCTGAACCATATCAGTCGGTCATTTTTTGCGGACAGTTCATACATGCTATCCTTTTCTGTTCTC
>CAVAWW010000042.1:0-19194 GCA_963592475.1 bacterium | reverse complement strand
TCTCCGGCTGAGGTTTTTGAAGGTTGATAGTGTTGCACTTGCTTGACTTTCTGCCGTGGCGCGAAGCGCCGGAGGGATTGTTCTGAATAAGTTGAAATTTTTCAAAAATGCTGAGTATTTTGAACTTTCATTACAACAACCCCTCAGTCACGGCTTAGCCGTGACAGCTCCCCTTACACAGGGGAGCCTTGAGTCCGTGCAATGACAGACTTTTTCGACAGACTGAAATCCTACCCGGGAATGGGTAGGATTTTTTGTTGCAAGTAAAAGTGAGCAGTGAAAAGGCTCGCGATATCAGCGGATATCATTCGCCCGCAAAATCTGCGTAATTTTATTCCTTCTCAAAACTCACGGACTTTTCTTTCATCGAGATTTTCCCGACCCGATAGCCGTAGTTTGTAAGCTCCTTTTTGAAGTTCAGAAACGAGTGGTCTATCGGCACGCCGGCGATATTTTCCATTTCATCAAAAGTGAGCTTCAGCGACTGTTTACCGCTGTTTTTGACATATTCCCAGAGTGCGTTGTATTTGCTCATTTTTTGCCTCATTATTCGTCAATATAGCTGTTTCTCTTTTCGAGCACCCACGGGATATCCGCATCGAAGTCGAGCTGAATAACCGGGAGAGGAAAATCCGGCTCCAACATGTCGATACGGTCACTGAATGAAACGCCGAAATTCGGCGAGAGCGGATATGTTGCTTCGTCATCCCAACAGGCTGTAGAGTCGCTTGTCGGTTTCCACGCGCTTTTGCCGCTGAGTAAAGTTGCGCAGATGTGGCAAAAGCCGCCGTAGTACAGCGTGTTTTCGTCTTTGGCGCAATAGACATAACATTCGCAGATTTTTTTCATGTCAACGCCGAGCGCGGAGAAAAAGTCCCGGATATTCTGCGGAAGTTTGTCGACGGCTCTCTCGAAGTTAAGACACCCGTCGCACTGGCACCCCTCGTTGACCGTTTTGGCGCGGTCATAGAACTGCCGTGTCTTTTCAACATCAACATCGATTTTGTATTCACCGAATTGAAATATCAAGTTATGCACCTCCGATATGTGCGGTTTCTTTGATTATATCAGCAAAGCGCGAAAAAATCCACTTAGATATGCAAAAAGGACGCAGTTTGCACTGCGTCCTTTTCTCTGTTCTGTTGTGCTTATCAGCTGCGTTTTTTGCCCTTTTGCTGATTCGCGCTGTGGCAGGAGCCTGCCATAGCACAGTGGGCACAGTTGCAGCCGCAGGAGGATTTGCCTTTCTTTTTATCCTTGACAAGATTGTATATAATCAGTGCCACGATAACGGCAAGCACAAGGCATATTATAATGGTTGCAATATTCTTTGATAACCACGCGAGCATTTGAAAAGACTCCTTTCACAGATTGTGTTTTGCTTTATTTCGTAACCTTTACATCGGAGGTCAGCTTCGTAGCTTCCTTGTAAGGACGCACGAGCATGAAGATTATCAGGGCGAGGAAGATGAACGCGAACACAAGGCTTACGATATCAACTGCGCCGTGGATGTTGCCGGTGAAGAGGTTGCCGAACTGGTTTATCATAAGGGAGATAACATAGGCGAAGCCGCACTGATAGCCGATTGCGAACCAGGTCCACTTTGCGCTGTTCATCTCACGCTTGATAGCGCCGATAGCTGCGAAGCAGGGAGCGCACAGGAGGTTGAAGACGAGGAACGAATAAGCGGTTATGCCGGTGAACGCCTTTGCAAGGGTTGCATAAACGTTGCCCTCTGCGCCGTAGAGGATGCCCATCGTACCGACGATGTTCTCCTTTGCGACAAGTCCGGTGATTGAAGCGACGGTAGCCTGCCAGTTGCCCCAGCCGAGCGGAACGAAGATCCAGGCGATAGCCGAGCCGACCTTTGCGAGCAGGGACTGATCAAGCTGATCCTCTGCAAGCATTCCGAAGTGGCCGTCTACGAATCCGAAGTAAGAGGTGAACCAGACAACGATAGTTGAAAGAAGGATGATTGTACCTGCCTTCTTGATGAAGGACCAGCCGCGCTCCCACATGGAGCGGAGGACGTTCTTGAGGGTCGGCCAGTGATAGGCGGGAAGCTCCATAACGAACGGAGCGGGATCGCCGGAGAACATCTTTGTCTTCTTGAGCATGATGCCCGAGCAGATGATAGCCGCCATGCCGATGAAGTAAGCGGAGGTCGATACCAGAGCGGAGCCGCCGAAGAGCGCACCTGCGATCATGGCGATGAACGGTACCTTAGCGCCGCAGGGGATGAATGTTGTTGTCATTATGGTCATACGGCGGTCGCGCTCATTTTCAATGGTACGCGAAGCCATGATTCCGGGAACGCCGCAGCCGGTGCCGATAAGCATCGGGATGAAGGATTTGCCGGAGAGACCGAACTTGCGGAATATACGGTCAAGGACGAATGCGATACGAGCCATGTAGCCGCACGCCTCAAGGAATGCGAGGAGCAGGAACAGGACGAGCATCTGGGGAACGAAGCCGAGGACAGCACCGACACCGGCGATGATACCGTCGTTGATAAGTCCGCTGAGCCAGTCGGCCGCGCCGACCTTTTCAAGTCCGTTGCCGACGAGAACCGGAATGCCGGGCACCCACACGCCGTAAGCGGCGGGATCGGGCTCGTCGAAGCCCTTCTCTTCAAGATACTTGACAGCGTCAACATAGGTCATGCCTACTGTTGCTTCTTTGTCAGCCTTGGAGAGGTTTGCGGGGATTGCCGAGTAATAAGCGGTCATGGCGTTGACAGCGAGGGTCTCCTCATCCTCAACATCAACCGTTGCGGTCTCCGCTGTGGGCTGATAGGCTTTCATCTCGGCAAGAGCCTTGTCGGCGTCGAAATCTTCTGCGCCGAAATCAATGCCGGTGAATGCGCTGACAGCCTCGGTAGCGGCGGTGTAGTCATCAGCGTCGGTCGAATAAGCCTTCGAGCCGATGCCGAGCAGGTGCCAGCCGTCGCCGAACACTCCGTCGTTCATCCAGTCGGTCGCGAACGAGCCGACAGTGACCATGGAGATGTAGTAGACGAGGAACATAATAACTGCAAATATCGGAAGTCCGAGCCAGCGGTTTGTGACGATCTTATCGATCTTGTCGGAGGTCGAAAGCTGACCGACATTCTTCTTTTTGTAGCAGGCTTTGATTATAGATGCGATATAGATATATCTCTCATTCGTGATGATGGACTCTGCGTCGTCATCCATCTCTTTCTCGACTGCCTGAATGTCGCCCTCGATGTGCTCAAGGGTTGCCTTGTCGAGGTTGAGCTTTGCGAGAACCTTGTCGTCGCGCTCGAAGATTTTGATGGCGTACCATCTCTGCTGCTCCTCGGGCAGGCCATGGACGGCAGCTTCTTCGATGTGGGCGATAGCGTGCTCGACGGAGCCTTCAAAGGTGTGCATCGGAACGGTCTTGGTGCTCTTTGCAGCCTCGATAGCAGCCTCGGCAGCGTCCATAACTCCGTCGCCTTTAAGGGCGGAGATCTCAACTATCTTGCAGCCGAGCTGGCGGGAGAGCTCATCGACGTTTATCTTGTCGCCGTTCTTCCTGACGACGTCCATCATGTTGATGGCGATAACAACGGGGATACCGAGCTCGGTCAGCTGGGTGGTGAGATAGAGGTTTCTTTCGAGGTTCGTGCCGTCGATTATGTTAAGTATAGCGTCCGGGCGCTCATCAATAAGATAGTTTCTCGCGACGACTTCCTCGAGGGTGTAGGGCGAGAGCGAGTAGATACCGGGAAGGTCGGTGATGATAACGCCGTCATGCTTTTTGAGTTTTCCTTCTTTTTTCTCAACCGTAACGCCCGGCCAGTTACCGACGAACTGGTTCGAACCGGTGAGAGCGTTGAACAATGTGGTTTTACCGCTGTTGGGGTTACCCGCAAGAGCAATGCGTAAATCCATTTTGATAGCCTCTCTTTCTTGAAATTATATCAGCTTTTCTGCGCGGGGTCTTATTCGACCTCGATCATGTCCGCGTCGGCCTTTCTGAGCGAGAGCTCATAGCCGCGCACCGTGACCTCGACCGGATCGCCGAGAGGCGCGACCTTACGGATATAGACCTCCACGCCCTTGGTCAGTCCCATGTCCATGATGCGGCGCTTTGTTGCGCCCTCTCCGTGGAGCTTGACTACCTTGACCGTTTCGCCGATCTTAGCCTGCCTGAGAGTTTTCATTGCTTATATCCTCCTTTTGTGCTTTTTCTCTTGGTGGTGTTGTAACCGTTTGGTACAACCGCTATATGTACTGCGCAAAAGCGCCGTCATATCATGATTTTCTTCGCCATCTCTTCGCTGATGGCAACGCGCGACTCCTTGACGTTGACTATAACATTTCCACCCAGGGCGTTGACTACCTTTACAGTGCCGCCGACGACAAATCCGAGATTTTCGAGATGCTGTTTTACTTCCGGGCTGCCGCCTATCTTCTTGATGATATTCTCTTCGCCGACCTGTGCGAACATCAAAGGCATCATATTGAGTCCCTCTTCCTCTTTTGTATTTCCGGGATTAGCATACGCTAACCTTGGGGCTTTAAAATTGATTAGCATCCGCTAACCGTGATATATGGTACTCCTATAGTTGTTCCCTGTCAATAGAGTTTTTTCAATTTTTTGCCGTAAAACGCAATTTCGGCGACATCCACAAATGATTAGCCTGTGCTAACCGCTTGCTTTGGATATTTCATACATATCCTCCCGCCCTTGATTTTTCCTGAGTGAAGTGATATCATACCTTTAATATATAACAATATACACATCAAAAAGGGAGAAACAGATATGCATCTTCAGGAATCGGGCGAAATGTATCTCGAAACCGTCTATATACTCTCAAAAAACGGCGTTGTGCGCTCGCTCGATGTCGCCGAATATATGGGATTTTCAAAGCCGAGCGTCAGCCGCGCCGTCGGGCTTCTCAAACAGGGAGGCTATCTTCTCATGGACAAGGACGGGTATCTGACCCTCACCGAATCGGGGCTCGATGTGGCGAAGAAAATATACGAACGCCACACCCTGCTCTCGAAGTTTCTCGTCCGTCTCGGCGTTGACGAAAAGACCGCCGCCGAGGATGCTTGCAAGATGGAGCACGATATCAGCGACGAGTCGTTTTCGGCGATAAAAGAACACGTCCGCAGGAACATGAAACATGCAGATGAATAAAGAAATTTTTGCTCAGACCGACAGGCTCGTGCTGAGAAAATTCAATCAGAATGATTATTTCAATCTGTGCGGAATATTGCAGGACGAAAAAAACAATGTACGCCTATGAGAGCGCCTTTTCGGACAGTGAAGCGCAGAGGATCTGCTTGAAGTAATAAAAAGATTCGATGCAGGCGAAAGCTCGGGCATTCGCTATTCAAAATATGATCTCTCGCCGTGCCTCGAGCCTCCCGAATGGGACTACAGAAAATACGATATCGAAAGCGACAACGCTCTATTCAAGGGCGAAACAGATCTTATCCGCGAGGCATATGAGAGCTGCTGATGGCGATATTTTCCGATTCATACACCCGTCCCCATTCAAAACAACCGACATAAAAAATCCTACCCGAGATGGGTAGGATTTTTTTCACTCCCCGTCAAATCAACGGGGTTCATTTTTAATTATTATCAAAGATACTTCTTGATAAACTTATCAACTGTTGACCAGTATTTTTCGGGGGCGACGGTCGAGGCTTCTGCGTGCGGTGCGCCGGGGATAACCAGCTTCTCTTTGTCGCACGCGGCGGCGCGATAGACGCGCTCCTGCATCCAGAACGGGACGAAATCGTCCTTGTCGCCGTGGATGAACAGGGTCGGCGTGACGGAGCGCGAGACCTGCTCGATGCACGAGGCTTTCTTCATGTCATAGCCCGCGCGCAGCATCGTGGCACTTCTTGCGGCGGAGAGGAACGGGAAGGTCGGCAGACCGTAGGCGTCCTTCATGTTGACCCTGCACTCGTCCCATACTGATGTATAGCCGCAGTCCTCAATAGCGCAGACGACATTCGATTCAAGCGGCTCGCCGGTAGTCATCATGACTGTAGCCGCGCCCATCGAGAGACCGAAGAGCACTATCTTCGCATTCGCATTCTCGTTGATTATGTAGTCGATCCACGCCTTGATATCGATTCTGTCGTTCCAGCCCATGGTGACATAGTTCGACTCGCTCGCGCCGTGGCCGCAGAGATACGGGAACAGGCAGTTGTAGCCCATCTCGTGGAACCTCTTGCCGAACGAACCCATTCTTCTGGGCGAGCCGGTGTAGCCGTGAATTACTATCACCCAAACATCGCTCGGCTCGTCTGCAAGGATTATCTCGCCGTGGACATATCCGCCGCGGGGAGTGACTATCTTCACCTTTGCGGGGCTCGCGGAGTCAAACCACTCCATGCCTTCTTTGGTGATACCGTCATACTCGTTCTTTTTCTCGTCCATTTTTTTGGCGATGGACTTTTTGCTCATGGTCTTGTTGAAAATCGCGTTGCCGACAGCAAGATACGCCGCGCCGACTGCTGCACCTGCGGAAGCGGCTGCTATGACAAGCTTTTCAGATGAACTTTTCTTTCCCACTGAAATTCATTCCTTTCATTTTTATATGAGCCTTATACAGGAGTATTCTATCATAAAAAGTCCGCAGTTGCAATAACAAAAAGCCCCTGCAAAAGAATACAGAGGCTTCGGATATGTACCCGCCGCGCGGCGGGTGAGGCTTATTCCTCGTTGAGCTTATTGCGCTTGTTCTGGGCCTTGTTCTCCTGCTGATTCTGCTGCTTGTTGTTCTGCTGCTGATTCTGCTGGTTCTGACCCTGCTTGTTCTGCTGATTGCGGTTTTCCATTGAGAGCACACTCCATAGATCCCTTCGCGGGAAAATTAGGATTTTTTTCAAATCCGTTTTTTATTCTTTCCCCCGGTTCGCGTTTTTATGAGCCTGAAAATAATGAAATTTTTGCCTTTTTCTGATATAATTTACAATAGAAAGCTTACGGAGGTCAGCAGATGGAAATATCCGACGAACTCATATCGCATCTCGAATCGCTCGCGCACATTGAGCTTGACACCGGCGAGCGCGAGGATTGCCGCAGAGATTTTGAAAAGATAATATCATATATGGACACGCTGTCGGCGCTCGATACCGACGGCGTTGAGCCGCTGACCAATTTATCCGACACGGTGAATGTCCTGCGAGAAGATGAGACGGGCGAGACGCTCGGCGTAGAAGAGGCTCTGTCGAATGCTTCTGAAACGGCGGGCGGCTGCTTCTGCGTCCCGAAGACAGTGGAATGAGGTGCGCTATGAGAGATATTATTAAAGATTCCGCCCTCGTTCTGGCAGAAAAAATCCGGCGCGGCGAGATAAAAATTGTCGAAGTCTTAGACGCCGTATATGAATCCGAGAAGCAGAATAAAGAACTCAACTGCTTCATCACGCTCTGCCGCGAGCGCGCATATAGCAAAGGCTCGGAGATACAAAAACGCATCGACGCGGGCGAATATATCTCGCCGCTCGCGGGCGTGCCGATAGGCATAAAGGACAACATCGCGGTAAAAGATGTCAAAATGACCTGCGGGTCGCATATGCTCGAAAATTATGTGCCGCCCGTGAGCGCGGCGGCGGTAGAAAAGCTCGAAGAAGCGGGGCTTATTATAGTCGGCAAGCTCAACATGGACGAGTTCGCCATGGGCTCGACGGGCGAGACCTCGTATTACGGCGCGGTGCTCAATCCCGTTGACAAAACTCGCGTGCCCGGCGGCTCATCTTCGGGCGCGGCGGCGGCAGTCGCGGCGGGGATAGTCCCGCTCGCGCTCGGCTCGGACACGGGCGGCTCGGTCAGACAGCCCGCGGCGTTCTGCGGGGTATTCGGCTTCAAGCCGACCTACGGCACCGTCTCCCGAAACGGGCTTGTCGCCTATGCCTCGTCGTTTGACCAGATAGGCGCGATAGCGAGAAATGCCTCCGACTGCGCGGCTCTCGCGGCGATAATATCCGGGCGCGACTGCGGTGATTCTACAACAGAGGATACTGCTCCCGTCCGTTCGGATTTTGTCGAGTCCTATTCGCTCTGCGATAAAATTATAGGCGTGCCGAATGAATTTATTGATAATTGCGGCGAAGATATACGCAGTGCTGTGAATAATGCGCTCAAAAAAGCTGAATCGCTCGGCGCGAGGGTTGAATATTTCTCGCTTCCGCCGCTCAGGTTTGCCGTGCCCGCCTATTATATAATCGCCTGCGCGCAGGCAAGCTCGAATCTTGCGCGGTATGACGGGGTTCGCTTCGGGCGGCGCGCACAAAATTCAGGCGACCTGACAAAAATGTATATCAAAAGCCGCTCCGAGGGCTTCGGGCGCGAGGTCAGGCGCAGGATAATGCTCGGTAATTTCGTGCTCACTGCGGGATACTACGACGCATATTACAACAAGGCGCTGAGAGCGCGCAGAGTTATACGCGACGCGCTTTCGGACGCTTTCAAAAAATATGATTTCATCGCGGGCGCTGTTTATCCGTCAACCGCGCCGAAGCTCGGCGAGAGTCTTGACGACCCGCTGAAAACTTATATCGGCGACGCATACACCGTTCCGGCTAACCTTGCTGGACTCCCGGCGATAAGCGTGCCGTGCGGAAAAACAGCCGCGCTTCAGCTCATGGCGGCACCGTTCGCGGACGAGAATCTTTTGGGCGCGGCGAGATATCTGACCCTGTAACATCTAAATTTACATCCGGCTTCAAGTATAATTGTATTGAACAAGTTTGAAGACACAGCTAAACGCAGTCGGACGGCGCAATGCTTGTAAAGTTTTAGGCATTACAGGTACTATGGGAGGCTTTCAAATGAGATACGAAACTGTTATCGGGCTCGAGGTCCACATAGAGCTGCTGACTGAGACAAAGATATTCTGCTCCTGCCCGACTGAGTTCGGCGGCGAGCCGAACACGCATGTCTGCCCGGTATGTCTCGGACTGCCCGGCACTCTGCCGACGCTGAACAAAAAAGCCGTTGAGCTTTCCGTCCGCGCGGGACTTGCGGCGGGCTGCGAGATAACACCGATAAGCTTCTTCGACCGCAAAAATTATTTTTACCCCGACCTGCCGAAGGCTTATCAGATATCCCAGCTATATCTGCCGCTGTGCCGAAACGGCTCGGTCACGCTCGACAGCGGCAAAATTATACGCATAAAAGAGATGCACATGGAGGAGGACGCAGGGAAGCTCATGCACTCCCCCGACGACAACCGCACGCTCATCGACTGCAACCGCTGCGGAGTGCCGCTGCTTGAGATAGTCAGCGAGCCGGATATGAGAAGCGCAGAGGAGGCGGTCGAATATCTCGAAAAGCTGCGCGAGCTGATGCGCTTTTCCGGCGTTTCGGACTGCCGGATGCAGGAGGGCTCGCTGAGAGCGGATATAAATCTCTCCGTCCGCCCGGAGGGTGAAATAGAACTCGGAACGCGCACGGAGATGAAGAATCTCAACTCGTTCAGAGCCGCCGAGCGCGCAATAAAAAGCGAGAGCGCGCGACAGATATCGCTGATTGAGAGCGGCGGGATTATTATTCAAGAGACCCGACGCTGGGACGACGGCGCGGGTATAAGCTATGCTATGCGCTCGAAAGAGGACACGAGCGACTACAAATATTTCCCCGAGCCGGATATTCCGCCGGTAGTCATTTCAAATTCCGACATTGAAAAGATAAAAAATCAGATGCCCGAACTGCCGCAGGCGAAGCGCCGCCGCTGGAGCGAGGAATATAATCTCGGCAGAGCGGAGATTGACATACTGATGTCCTCGCCGTTCACGGCGGAGCTCTTCGACCGCACGGTTATGCTCTGCAAGAGTGCAAAGGACGCCGCATCGTGGATAAATGTTGAGCTGCCTGCTGTACTTCGCGGCGCGGGAATGAGCGTTGAAGATGCAAAATTCAGCCCCGACTCGTTGGGCAGGCTCATAAATATGCTCTCATCAGGGGAGATAAACCGCGGCACGGCGAAAAAAGTCTTTGCAAAAATAGTGACCGAAAACGCCGACCCGGCGGAATATGTCCGAAAAAACGGACTTTCTCTGATGACCGACGCGGCGGCGATAGAGGACGCGGTAAAACGCGTTATCGACGAAAACGAAAAGAGCGTCTCGCAGTACAAAGACGGCAAGACGCAGGCGTTTCAGTATCTTATCGGGCAGTGTATGCGCGCGCTCGGCGGCAAAGCCCCGGCGGCGGCAGTCACGGAAACGCTCAAAAGGCTGATATAAATAACAAAGGACTGCCGTTATCGGCAGTCCCCAGTCTGTTGAAAAAGTCCGTCATGCACGGTCTCAAGGCTCCCCTGTGTAAGGGGAGCTGTCACGGCAAAGCCGTGACTGAGGGGTTGCTGTAATGAAAGTTCAAAATACCCGGCATTTTTAAAAATTTGAAGCTTATTCAAAACAATCCCTCCGGCGCTTCGCGCCACGGCAGAAAGTCAAGCAAGTGCAACACTATCAACCTTCAAAAACCTCAGCCGGAGATTTCCAGCCAAGACATTTTCTAGGGCGATGGTTAATAAGATTGACAACATAATCTACAGTCTCTTGTGTAATTGTACGAAAATCGAAACCTTTCGGAAAGAAGAAACGCAATAAGTCGTTGGTATTCTCGTTTGTTCCACGCTGCCATGGCTTGTGTGGCTCTGCAAAATAGATTACAGTGCAAAGTTCCTTCTCCAAAGCACGAAATTCTGCAAATTCAGATCCGTTATCCAAGCTAATACTCTTTACCGGGAGACCTTTGAGTAGTTGGCAGATTACATCCTTTGTTAGCGAAGCGTCGCGTTTTGCTAACAGTCCCGCACGCAAAAAGCGGCTTTTTCGATCAACCTGCGTTACTAACAAGCCTTTGCCGATGCCTCCGTAAACCGTGTCACCTTCCCAATCACCGATTCGGGTTCTACGGCAAATCTCCTCCGGCCACTGAGGAATAATCCGGTCGGGCTGAATGGAGTTGTAACTGGAATTTCTGGGCAAAAGCCGTTTCCCACGCCGTCTTAAGTGTGTTTTTGCCGCAATGCTTGGAAATCGTTTTAGATAAATATATCGGTATATTGTCGAAACACACAAGGCTTTTTTGCCGGGATAATCTCTGTGCCAACGACCGCAAATGGCTTCCGGAGACCAGTATTGCTCTAAATGTGAAACAATATAATTCCATTCTTCGCTGCCGGGAAGCAGTGCCATGCGTATTGATTCTCTGCGTCGACGGATATAGAGATTTTGAGCATGCCAATGGTTATACCAGTATGGATTATCGGGTTTTTGATGCGGTTTCCATTTTGCCTTGTTTCTTCTCACCTCACGGCTAACAGAAGACGGGCTACGCTCCAATATCATTGCAATTTTTCGGAAAGAGCACCCTTCTGATAAAAGTTGCTGTAGATATTTTCTCTCTTCTAGTGTAAAATGTGTGTAGGACAATACGCTCACCTCGTGTTTGATGTTGTGTGGTAACTACATTCTACACTATAGTTAGCGTGTTGTCTCTCTTCTTTTTTTGCGGTGTTGCACTTCAAATTATAATCTGCCCACCTCCCTTTACACAAGGGAGGCATTGATTCCGGCGAAATCTCCAAACCGGGTTTATTGACAATCTGAGGACTGCCGAATACGGCAGTCCCGTTTTGTTTTTGCTTTACGCTTCGACTTCGGTAAGGTTCAGAGTGCCCCAGCTGTCGTTATTGAGCGTGAGCACCTTGTTGTCCTTGTTATAGGACGCGGTGAAGGTTATCTCCGTGCCCGCCTTGAAGCCCGCGATAGCTATCTCGGGGACTATGGTCACGGTCGCGGGATCCGCCTCGGTGTCGACCTTGTATGTACCGGAGACCGAAGTGCCGACGGAAATGCCCAGGATATTGAGGTTGCTCGAATCATACTGGAAAGTGCCGTCCTCTTTGAACTCGATAGTCGCGTTGTTCTGCGAGTCGCTCCACTTGCCGACTATGAGCTTGTCGATTTTCGCTCCGCAGCCCGCAAAGGCGCAGACTATTATCGCGACAGCCATAATGAGAGCCGTCAGTCTGAGAGTCTTTTTCATTGGTGATTACCATCCTTTCTGTTTTGCCGCTTTTCTTCCATGCTCATTATATCACACTTCGCTCATTTTTGTCCATAGGCGTTACAGGGTACTGCGTGTCGAAAAAAGGTATAAACAGATTGTTTACAATTTTGTAAAAATAATGTATAATTTTCCTGTTGCACAAATGTGCTTACGAAAGGAGAATACAAAAATGAAGAAAAATCCGTTTAAGCGGATACTCTGCATTGTCATCGCCGCAGTAATGCTCTGCTCGGTATTTGCTTCGACCGCGGCGGCCGCCACCAAGTGCGCCTGCGGCCATTCGCCCGTTGTCATGATCTCCGGCTTCGGCGCGACGATTCTCTCGGAGAAGCAGGAGGACGGCTCATTGAAGCGCGTTTTCCCGCCCGACACCAAAGAGATTCTCAAGCTCCTCGGAGTCAATGCCCCCGACCTTATCACGGGCATAATCGAGCTCATCGCCCAGAAGGGCACGGACGGCATCGAAAAGCCGCTGCGCGATATCATCACGTCTATCGTTGAGCCACTCAGAATGAACGACGACGGCACTTCCTATTACGACATCGTGCCGATACTCAGCGGCGCTAAAAACACGAGCCTTGAGGCGTTTACGAAGAACGACCAGCTCGACCTCGTCCCCTACACAGGCTCCGAGTTTCTCGACATGGAGGTCATCGGCGACGAGATAGGCGACGACCACGTTTTCAACTTCCTCTACGACTGGAGACTCAGCCACGCCGATGTTGCGGCTCAGCTCCACGATTATCTCGCAGAGGTCTGCGCCCTCACCGGGCACGACAAGGTCAGCGTATACAGCATCAGCCAGGGCAGCCTGCTGCTGGGCACTTATATGTATGAGTACCCGAACGACAACTATATCGACCGCGCGGTGTTCGACACTCCGCTTCTCGCGGGCAGCAACCTTGTCTCCGATCTCTACACTGACAAGCCCCTTGCATTGAACTTCGACACCACCCTCGATATCCTCAGAGCTATCCTGCACACTGAGACCGACTTCTCGTTCGTCATGGACATCATCCCTGCCGATGGCGCGAACAACATCGCCGACTACGGTCTCAAGAGCATGATCCTGCCGAGCGTTATAAACATCCCCGCATTCTGGGAGATGTGCGCTCCGGATCAGTATGACTATATCAAGTCCCTGCGCCTCGACTCCGTCAAGAACGCAAAGCTCATTGAAAAGGTTGAAAAAGTCAGAAACGGCTTCATGTCTCATATTTCCGAGACCCTCTATGCTCAGCAGAAGAAAGGCGTCAGCGTTTCGATAAAGGCTTGCTCCGGCGTTCCGCTCGCATCAGGCACCGTTGACAACAGCGACGGCATAGTCAACATGAAATACTCCTGCGGCGCAGTGTGTGCGCCCTTCGGCGAGACGTTCCCCGCCGACTACAAGCAGGCAGTCAAGACGGGCAAGAACAACATTTCGCCCGACAGAACAGTCGACCTTTCGACCGGCTATATGCCCGAGCGCACATGGGTCGTTGACCGCCACTATCACGGCCAGGCGGAATGGGATCCCCGCACCTACTCCCTGCTCATGGATCTCCTGCTCACCGACAACATCAAGGACGCATATTCGCACATCGAATATCCCCAGTTCATGGAGAGCCTCGCTCCGACGAGCGACGTAGTCGTTCTCTTCAAGAGCACGAACTCCTCGTTCCTGCCGACTCTCTCGAAGCACCTCTTCTCCTGCAACTCCGTCATGGTCAAGAACCTGTCGAAGAAGGACAAGATAAAGATCTCTTCGATAACCTCGGAGAACGGCACGCTGAACTTCGCCCTGCCCTATCCGATAGTTCTTGAAGCAGGCGAGAGCGCCGAGATAGCCTTCACCGGAAAGGTTCCCGCGACCGAGAGCTACGACAAGATAACCGTAGCCTACAAGCGCATGACCGTCACCGGCAAGGACGCGACCCGCGACTTCGGCTTCACCGTCACCCGCAGCTATTCGGGTGTTACGAAAGCAGACCTCACCCCCGCCTATATCATCACCGCTATCCGCATAGCGCATGATATACGCGATATCCTTGCGCGGATAGATGCGATCTTCTCGTTCATCAACGGGATAAAATAAAATATAAAATTAAAGCGAGCGGCATAACCGAGATTATGCCGCCCGTTTTTTGTTATGCTCTTTTATCCTATAAGCTCCGCAACATACAGGCTCTCGTATATGCTCCCGTCGGAGGGAGACACATATTTCCCGAGGTCAACGAGTATCGCGTCTGCTTTTCCTTTAAATTCATAGCACTTCACACCGTTGACTTCGCCTAAATACTTGCCCTTTTCGGGGACGGGGCAGATATAAGCCGTTTCGCTCACTATCCCGTATTTTTTTCCGCGAAGCTCAAAAATGCCGTCCAATATGCAGTCATAGCGCAGGACAATACCGTTTTTCTTGTCCCCTATGCTCTGTTCCATGGGGATATTTTTCAGCGAATAGACGGCAATCTCCGTGCCGTTTATTTTTTCGCGGTGCAGCGGACCTAAATCGGAATCCGAAAGTTTAGTGTCATCGCCCGCAATTTTGTACAGTCTGTGGTTCCAGACTTTATACACCGGGACAAAGACACCCATACTGCTGTCACCGCTTGAAGAAGACGAAGTCGTTCCCCTCGCAGACTGCGGAATCGTTTCGCCGATAACACTTTCGGGCTCTCCCGCTCTGTCTGTCACGATTTGAGCATCCTGTTCCGTATCGTTTTCGGTGTTCAGAAGCGAATCGGAAGCGGGAAGCTTCGGGCTTTTGTTGACGGCTAAAACGCAGACGAGAACCACGCAAGCCGCAATGCACGCCGCTGCGGCATACCAAGCCGTTTTCGGTCGCCTTTCGGGTTTGCCGCTCCGAGCATTTTGAATCGGCTGATTTTTAATTTTATCCCACACCTCTTCCGGGGCACTGAAATCCATTGATTTTTTTATGAAATCTTCCGTTGATTTACGTCTCATCCGTATGCACTCCTTTTCGTTCGAAATAACGCTTCAGTTTTCTGATGGCGTATCCGTATTTTGAACGGACGGACAAATAGGGGATATTCAAAACCTTGGCTATCTCTGTCTGCTTCAGACCCGAATACAGATACAGCGACACTATCATCTGCTCCGTTTCGCTCAATGTTTTCATGGCTTCCAGAACAAGCAGCGCATTTTCGGTCTGTTCAAGCCCGTTTGCATCGGTCGGCTGCAAATCAAGGCTGTCATTATCGACGAACGAAAATTTTGCGTTTGCTTTCATGCAGTCCATGCAGCAGTTGCGCGCAATGGCGAAAATCCACGCCCTCGCATTTGTGCCCGGCTTATAGCCGCAGGCGGACTGCATAATGTTCAAAAAAGTCTCCGCTTCGATATCCTCCGCGAGATGTCGGCTGCGAACCAACGACAGCGCAAACCGAAAGACCGGGTCTTTCATTTCAATATATAATTGGCTCAGGGCTTCTCTGTCTCCCGCGGCAATCTCGCAAATACACAGATCCAACTGCCTGCCTGTCATCAATTTCACTTCCCATCTTTGCCTTTCACCTATATATCCGTTTAAACGGGCGTAATGCATAAAAATTTTTTGGCTTTTTATCAACACAAATCGCGGCATTTTATAAAAATATCCCGCCGGGTAAAACTCGGCGGGATTTCTGTTTTGTTACGGGGTGAGTCTGTTCGGACCTCTGAAGATGAACATTGCTTCTTTGATATGGAGTCCGAGCATGAGCATCGTGAGGCGGTCAATGCCGATACCGAAGCCACCATGGGGCGGGCAGCCGTATTTGAAGAACTCGAGATAGAACTCGACATCCTTGTCGAGACCCTTCTCCTGCGCCTGGCTCTTGAGCACATCGTATCTGTGCTCGCGCTGCGCGCCGGTGGTTATCTCGACGCCGCGCCAGATGAGGTCGTAGCCCTGCGGCACGCCGTTCTCGTCGCGCATATGGTAGAACGCGCGCTTCTCGGCGCTGTAGTCGGTAATGAACAGGAACTCGTGACCGTATTTCTTCATGACCCAGTCGTAGCTCAGACGCTCGGCGTCGGTCGTGAGGTCGCCCTTTTCGCTGTCGGGAACGGTATAGCCGAACTCCTTTTCGAGCTCGTCATAGAGGTCGGCGAGCTTTATGACGGGGAACGGGGTCGTCGGGACGATAACCTCCTTGCCGAACAGCTCCTTTATCTCCTCGCCGTACTTCTCCTTGACCGATTTAAGCATATATGTCAGCAGCTCCTCCTCCATCTTCATGACATCCTTGAAAGAGGTGATGTAGCTGAACTCGAGGTCGAAGCCGGAGAACTCGGTGGTGTGCTTGTTGGTGTAGGACTTCTCGGCTCTGAAGACGGGGCCTACCTCGAATATGCGCTCGAAGCCGCTCGCCATTGCCATCTGCTTATAGAACTGGGGGCTCTGCGCAAGATAAGCGAGGCGGTCAAAATACTTGACCTCAAAAACCTCGGCTCCGCTCTCGCTCGCCGCGCCGATGAGCTTCGGGGTGTGAATCTCGATGAAATTGTGGTCTATAAGGAACTGACGCATGGCGTTGACCATGACGGTCTGAACCTTGAACATGAGCTGATTTTCGTCGGTGCGAAGGTCGATCCAGCGGTAGTCAATGCGCTGGTCGATGCTCGAACGCTCGACGCCCGGGCGCTTCTTGGTCGCGGGGATCTCCTTGCGCACTATCGGCAGCGCGTCGGCTATCGACTCCGCAGTTATCGACTCGGGGATAATCTCAATTCCGCCCATCTTGACGAAATCGTTCTCGACGGCGGTGCCGACGACCGAGATAACGGAATCCTGAGTCAGGGTCGCTATCACGGGGCAGAGCTCCGGCAGCTTCTCTTTCTCGACGGTTATCTGAATTTTTCCTGTGATATCCTTGAGCACGATGAAAGCCATATACTTGCTGTCGCGCAGGTTCTCGACGAAGCCCTGAACGAGCACGGGTTTGCCGAGATTATTTTTGATGTCCGCAATGTAAGTTCTCTCCATTATCTGAGCCCTCCAAAGAGATTTGATATATCGGCAGCGTTGAGATCTCCGTCGTTGATGCTGTCCGCAAAGGCGTTTGCCGCAGCCTGAACGAGAGCCGACGAGAATTCATCGCTGAAGTTTTCGATTGAGAAAGCGGTCTTTTCGCCGTTTTCCATGTTCTTGACGAGGACTTCGCCCTTGGCTATATCGTCGTCGCCGATAACGCAGGTGAAGCGCGCGCCCAGTTTGTCGGCGTATTTCATCTGAGCCTTGACCGAGCGTCCCGCGACGTCAAACTGCGCGCTGACTCCGTCCGAGCGGAGATCCGTGCAGAGCTTCGCCGCGACAAGCGAAGCGGCGTCGCCGATAGAGCCGATATAGATATCGCACTTCTGGTCGCCGGGCAGCTCAATGCCCTGAGCCTCGATAACGCTGAGCAGGCGCTCGAGTCCCATTGCGAAGCCGAGCGACGGGGTGTGCTGGCCGCCGAGCTCTTCAATGAGTCCGTCATAGCGTCCGCCGCCGCCGCAGACAAGTCCGTCGGTCTTTTCATTGTGCGAGACGAATTCGAAAACGGTCTTTGTATAGTAATCAAGTCCGCGCACGATGTGCGGGTTGACGACATAGTCTATCATCAGCGCGTCAAGATAGCTCTTGACCTTCTCGAAATGCTCGCGGCACTCGTCGCAGAGATAATCGAGCATAACGGGCGCGCCCTCGGCTATCTTCGAGCAGACGGGGCTCTTGCAGTCGAGAATGCGCATGGGGTTGCGCTCAAGCCTGTCGAGGCAGGTGCCGCACAGCTCATCTTTGTACTGCTCAAAATATGCCTTGAGCGCCTTGTGATACTCGGCGCGGCAGGTCGGGCAGCCGATCGAGTTTATCTCGAGCGTCAGATCTTCGATTCCGAGGAAAGCGAATATCTCGGCGGCGAGGGAGATTATCTCGGCATCGGCGGCGGGAGCCGGGGTGCCGAAAACCTCAACGCCGAACTGGTGGAACTCCCTGTATCTGCCGGACTGCGGCTTCTCGTAGCGATAGCACGAGGTTATATAGCAGGTTTTCTGCGGCAGGGGCTCGTTGAAAAGTCCGTGCTCTAAAAATGCGCGCGCAGCGCCCGCAGTGCCCTCGGGTCGAAGCGTTATAGAACGTCCGCCCTTGTCGAGGAAAGTGTACATCTCCTTCTGCACGACATCGGTGGTGTCGCCGACGCCGCGGGCAAACAGCTCCGTATGCTCGAACACGGGCGTGCGAATCTCCTTGAAGCCGAAACGCGAGGCTATATCGAGCAGGGTATTTTCAAGAAAGCGGTTTTTATAGCTCGCCGCGGGCAGCACATCCTGAGTGCCCTTGACAGCTTTCGTAAAAAGAGCCATGTTTCTGTTCCTTCCATAAAAACATTAAATCCCGCCGTTGGCGGGATGAGCGAAAAAGCTCCGGAAAAATCCGCCCGGCGGGAAATACCGCCGGGGCGGGTCAAAGCTTATTTCGGGTTGACTATATCGCGCCAATCAAGGTCGCCGCGCGCAAGGCTGTGAATAAGAGCCTCGGCGGTGGCTATATTGGTGGCAACGGGGATGTTGTGCACGTCGCAGAGTCTGAGAAGATTTGCTTCGTTGGGCTCGTGCGGCTTGGGCGTGAGCGGATCTCTGAACATGAGCAGAAGATCGATCTCGTTGCAGGCTATTCTGGAAGCTATCTGCTGGTCGCCGCCCTGACTTCCGCTGAGGAAGCGCTGAATCTCAAGTCCCGTTGCTTCGGCTACGAGCTTGCCCGTAGTGCCGGTCGCGCACAGGGAATGGCGGCTCAGGATACCGCAATAAGCTATACAGAACTGGGTCATAAGTTCTTTTTTTGAGTCGTGAGCCATGAGAGCGATATTCATTGTGTATCCCCCTTTTCCGAGTTGTTGACTTCGCTGGTCATGTTAATATCATATCAGAGAAACCGGGTTATGACAAGAGTTATTTGTAACTTCTTACAAAATTTTAATAAAAATCCGACCGATTATTCCTCAGTTTCGGACTTTTCGCTGTCTTCGGCAGGTGACACTTCCTCAGCCGCGGTCTCTTCCGGCTTCTCCTCCTCTTCCTCGCTCGGAGTGCAGGCGACGGTAACCAACTGCTCGCCCTCGGACACGCGCATGACTCTGACACCCTTTGAGGGTCTTGCAAATGTGC
>CAVAWW010000041.1:0-19246 GCA_963592475.1 bacterium | reverse complement strand
GCGCTTGAATGGCATTCAAGAGGTCAGCGGTTCGATCCCGCTTATCTCCACCAAACGAAAAGCCTTGAAACTCAACGGTTTCGGGGCTTTTTTGCTTTTGTGTATGATTAGAAAACACATATTTTCTAACACTCCTTCTAACACTTGAGTAAAACGACAAAAGCAAAAGCGCAGATAACCGCTGCGGTGTGAATTATATTTCTGCTGGCTTTTTCTCACCAATGTGACAAAACAAAACCTTGTCTTTGAATTTTCTGCGATGTATAATAATGTTGAAAATGTATTATAACAGGGGGTATATTATATGAAGATAATCAGAAATGCAATAAGATGCAAAAAATGCGGCGAGGTTATCGAGAGCAAATCCGTACACGATTTCAAATTCTGCTCATGCGGCGCATGTGCCGTTGACGGAGGACACGAATATCTCCGCAGATGTGGTGAGCTCGAGGACTGGGAAGAGCTGGCGGAGACCGAAGAAACTGATGACGACTGATTTCGCCTGACAAAATACAGCCTGTGCTGTACATGTAATTTTGTGTTAAAAGTTAATTGGCAACCCTGAGGCTTAATCGCTTCGGGGCTGTTACTTTTTTGTGTTATATTTGTCTGCGCCGTTGGCGATTAAGTCTAAAAAGTGTTGCGCAAATGCAACATTTCTGTTATTATTTACTTATATTTTCGGAAAACCTGCAGGCTTTTGCCTGACGGCGAAAGGATATGGCGTAACAATGAAAAAAGCGGGTGTTTGCGGCCACTTCGGATTTGGGCGCAGCTTGCTCAACGGTCAGACGGTCAAGACGAAAGTTGTGACCGAGGAGCTGAAAAAGTGTTTGGACGATGAGCAGGTGGCCGTTGCTGACAGCTGCGGCGGGATAAAAGCCATGCCGCGAATGGCAATCGATGTCTTGAAGCTGTTCAAAGGCTGTGAAAATATAATAATGATGCCCGCAAACAGGGGACTGCGCGTTTTTGCGCCGCTGTTTTTGTTCTATAACAAGCTTTATCACCGCAGGATTCATTATGTGGTCATCGGCGGATGGCTCGATTCTTTTTTGGATGAGCATAAATGGCTTGTCAGACTGCTTAAAAAATTTGATGCTATATATGTGGAATCGGATATGATGAAATCCGCTCTGCAGATACGGGGCTTTGAAAATGCGGTAGTTATGAACAATTTCAAAGAACTTGAGCCGCTGGCGGAGGACTGTATCGAATATCCCGAACATGAACCATATAAGCTCTGCACTTTTTCGCGTGTTATGAAAGAAAAGGGTATAGAAGACGCGATAGATGCTGTTAAGAGCGTCAATGCCCATTTCGGAAGAACGGTATACACGCTCGATATTTTCGGTCAGGTTGATGCCGAGTATAAAGAAAGATTTTCGCAGCTTGAAAAGTCATTCCCGGATTATATCAGATACGGCGGAGCGATTGAGGCGAATAAGAGCGTTGAAACGCTGAAATCTTATTTTGCTCTGCTGTTCCCGACATATTATAAAGGCGAGGGCTTTGCCGGAACGCTTATCGACGCCATGTCAGCAGGAGTACCGGTGATAGCGAGCGACTGGAAATATAATCCCGAGTTTGTTGTGCCCGGTAAGACAGGAGTTATAATAAAAGACTGCAATGCCGAAAGGCTCGCTGAGGAGCTTATAAATATCGCGGCTGCTCCTGAAAAGTGGAACTCAATGCGCCTTTCGGCGCTGAAAGAGTCGGAAAAATACAAGCCCGATATCGCAGCCCGTCCGCTTATAGACAGAATAAACGGCTAAGTCGTGTTTATAAAAAACAATTTCTTTGAGGAGGAAAATATATGTCAAATGAACCGAAAGTTCATCTTATAGGCAACGCACACCTTGATCCTATCTGGCTCTGGCGTTGGCAGGAGGGGTGCGGGGAAGTGCTTCAGACTTTCCGAAGCGCGCTCGACAGGCTCAATGAATATCCCGATTTTGTGTTCACTTGCTCGTCTGCGGCGTACTATAAGTGGGTCGAAGAAATCGATCCCGATATGTTTGAGGAGATAAGAGAGAGGGTCAAAGAGGGACGTTGGGTGCCCGTCAACGGCTGGTGGGTTCAGCCGGACTGCAACATGCCCTCGGCGGAGAGCTTTGCCCGTCAGGCGCTCTATTCTCAGCTCTATTACAACGAAAAATTCGGCAGGATATGCAAAACCGCATACAACGTGGATTCTTTCGGCCACAGCGGAATGCTTCCTCAGATTATAAAAAACGGCGGTATGACAGCATATGTTATGATGCGCCCCGGTGCTCATGAAAACGCCGAGATACCAAATATGTTTATGTGGGAGAGTCTTGACGGCACTCAGATACCGACTTTCCATATCCCGGATGCGAGCGGATACGGTTCGGGCAATGCAGAAGCTATAAACAGATCGCGCGACCTCGCGGAAAAGCTGATAAACGAAGAAGGACACGGCATGATGATCTTCTACGGTGTCGGCAATCACGGCGGCGGTCCGACGAGGGGATTGATCGAATATGTTCAGACCCAGCTCAAAAGAGACGGATATCACGATATGGTCTTCTCTTCGCCCGATGCTTTCTTTGAGGCGCATTGCCTTGAAAAAGTCGAGCTGCCGGTTTGGAAAGACGATCTTCAGCACCACGCGAGCGGCTGTTATTCCGCAACTAGCCTTGTAAAGCAGCTCAACAGAAAGCTCGAAAATTCGCTCTATTTTTCAGAAGCTTTCGCGACCATCGCATCGAAGACTGCCGGCATGCGCGACAGAACAGAAGATTTCAAAGAGGCGTGGCTCGATGTCTGCTTCAATCAATTCCACGATATACTCTGCGGCTGCTCTATAATGGAGGCGTATGATGATGTAAATGCTTCTATGGGTCACGCGCTGACGATATCAGACAGAATACAGAATGAGGCGTTCCTGCGCATTGCACGCAGAATAGATACCTGGATTGACGGCGTTTCTGACCCCGTTTGCGAGGTCAGAGGCCACTCCTGCGACAAGTTCCCGCGTCCCGTGGTTGTGTTCAACCCGCTCTCTTTCCCGGTCAAAGCACCGGTCAGAACATATCACCCGTCAAAGCAGGTGACCGATGATGCGGGCAACGATGTAATTTTCAGCAATGTCCGCTCCTCGCGCTCAAACGACTCCCATCTTGACACGGTGTTCATTGCCGATGTCCCCGCAATGGGCTATGCCGTCTATTGGCTCAAATCCTGCTGGGACGAAAACCGTGACCTGCCGGAAATACATATCGATACGGATGTCTCCGCTTCCGGCTTCTCGATGGAGAATGAGTATATCAAAGTCAAGTTTGACGAGCATACCGGTTTCATAACCTCGCTTGTCGATAAAATAAGCGGATATGACTACGCATCCGCAGATAAGCCCATCGCAGTGCCGACTGTTATAGATGACCACAAGACCGACACATGGGCGCACATGGTGTTCAGATTCCATGATATCAAAGGCATCATGAAGCTCGAAAAAATCGAACTTATTGAGAACAGCAACGCGAGAGCTGTTATAAGAACGCGCCACGGCTTCGGCGGATCGTATCTTGTTCAGGACTTTATTCTTGCGAGCGGTCAGAAGGTTCTCCGCTCCAAATGCAAGGCACTCTGGACGGAAGATTTCACGCTGCTCAAGATGAGCTTCCCGGTCGGCGGAGAGAACAGAATAAACACTTATGAGATTCCCGGCGCATATATCAAGCGCCCGACAAACGGCGAGGAAGAGCCTGCGGGACGCTGGGGCGCGATAAGCTTTGACGACGGCGGCAGAAGAACGCTCGCCGTTGTCAACGACTCGAAGTATTCATACGATTGTCCCGACAATGACCTGCGCCTTACAGTTATCAGAAATGTTATCTTTGCCGATCACTATTCGAATCGCCCGGCGGCAAACTTCAATTTCACCGACGAGGGAATGCAGAGATTTGAATACGGCATTTTCGTCTGTGACGGTGAAGCCGAGAAGAGCGGCATTATGAACGAGGCGGCAAAGTTTAATATCCGTCTCATGGCTGTTCCGGAAAGCTTCCACAAGGGCACGCTGCCGCAGAGAAAGAGCTATCTGTCGGTTGACAAGGATAATATAATAATGACCGCTTTCAAGTTCTGCGAGGACGGCAACGGCGACTGCATCGTGCGTTTCTATGAGACCCGCGGCGAGGACACAAAAGCGCATATTATCTGCGAATCGTTCAATGCCGATTTTGAAGCCGAGTTCGGTCACAATGAGATAAAGACATTCCGCATTTCAAAAGACGGCAATGTCAAAGAGACGAACTTCCTTGAGGGCATAGTATAATAATCAAAAGCCGAAGTGAATAAACTCCGGCTTTTTTCGTCATTTTTGCTTCAAGCGACTTGTATCGATAATATTTTGTGTTATAATTGGGTTGCAACTCAGGAAAGCGTTGGGAGCGCAAATATTTGGCAAAGAGAAGCAGTGTTATCGAAGCAAAAAACAGAATACTCTCTGTCTGCGTGAAAATGTTTATAGAAAAGGGCTATAAAGAGACCACTATGCTCGATATAATCAGAGAAGCAGGAGTCTCGGCGGGAACATTTCAGAATATTTTCCGCACCAAGGACGGAGTGCTCACCGAACTTGTCAATGTCATGTTTGACAATCAGTTCAGCACCGCCGAAAGCATTGTTGACGGGGACGGCGATCCTGTTCTCATGTATTCTGTCGAGCTGGCGGTTCAGATGACTCTTGCGGAGCTGAATGAAAATCTCAGGCAGATATATGTCGAAGTTTATACACAGCCGAAAATAAACGAATATATATGCCAAAAAACATCTTCAAAGCTTTATAAGCTGTTCGGCGGTATAATGCCGCAATATTCGGAGAGCGATTTCTATGAGTCGGATATCGGCAACGCCGGTATAATGCGCGCCTATATGGCTCGCCCGTGCGACAAGTATTTTACGCTCGAAAGAAAGCTTGAAAAACTTCTCAGAATGACTCTCAATTCATTTGATATTCCGAAAGATAAGCAGAATCAGGTTGTTGACTATGTCGATTCACTTGATATCCGCAGTATCGCGGACGGCGTGATGCAAAAGCTCTTCGAGACTCTTGCGATGAAATTCGATTTCAGCCTCGCCTGAACGATACCACTAATTTTGAATACCTCTGTTCTCATATCTCTTAGCAGTTGGACTGTCACCGTGGAAGCGGCGGCAGTCCTCTGCTTTTTGCGTATATAAAAAGCAGGCGAGATAAATTTCCGCCTGCTTTTGGTTTTACCAACCTGTTACATATCTGTTGATCGTGTCTTCAATGCCGCTGGTGACGGAATTCGGGTCGTCTATAAGCCTGTCGCATCCTACTCGGAAAACCATAACTCCGCCCGCTCCGCTGAGCAGGGCATAGGCTGTCTTGTCGCCTGCGAGAGCAGGGGAGCAGAATGTGCCGTCATATATCTGTCCGGCGTCGGGGACATTGTAATACTTGCTGTCCCAATAGTTCGCGCTTTCAAGCGTGCGCCACGATGCCCAGTAAGGCGCACCGCTTATCGGTCTGCCGTAAACGGCGATTCCGATATTTATCTTGCTGATATCCGCGCCGTTTTTCTCGAAGTCGCGCAGTCCCTCTTCGGCTTGCTGGAGGGAACTCTGATATCCATCCTCGTCGTTTCCGTCATACGCCATGAACTGAACCTGGTCGAGACAGTCAAAAGTCTCCTTTGAAAGCCCGAGAGAACCGGAAGAAAGCGCACTTGATATTATTGAGTCATCTTTATATGCTTTCAGGTCGCGGTGAAGCTTCTGTATGAAGCTGTCGATACCTTCCAGTCATCGGTGCTTGCGGGATATTCCCAGTCGATATCAACGCCGTCAAAATCATATTTTTTCACAAGCGCGGTTATCTGATCTGCAACCTTTTCCCAGTGGGATGCCATATAGATATTGACTCCGTTGTGACCGTCGCCCCATGCGCCGTCGGCAAGTGCGGTTACTATGAGCTTCACGCGGTGGCTCTGATTCTGACGCTTGGCGATTATCTCCTTGAGTGCGGCGAGTTCCTGCGCGAACTTTTCTTCGCCCATCTCGCCGAAGTTCATATTGCCGTTTTCGTCCCAGTGAACTGCGGCGCAGACGCTGAGCACAAAGCTCGTGTAGGTGAAAGCGCGGGAATGTATCGCGCTCCCGACCTTTTTGAAAAATTTCATATCAGGACCCCTTTCGGTTCTTTTTATATCAGTTGCAGTGTAACATACCGGTATATTTTGGTCAAGCGACAATTTAATATAAAAAAACTGCCCGGCCGCACAGTTGTTGCACTATGCAGTCGGGCAAATATATTTTGTTATTTGCAGACGAGCTCGCCGTTTTCAACATCAACGGTTATGGTCGAATCCGCATCAAGGTCGCCGGAGAGAATCTTTCTCGCGACGAGGGTTTCAAGGCTGCTCTGCAGATATCTGCGAAGCGGTCTTGCACCGTAAACGGGATCAAATCCACGGTCGATGACGAGCTCCTTGGCGGCGTCGGTAACTTCGAGTCCGAGGCTCTTGTCCGCAAGACGCTTCTTGAGGGAGTCGAGCATGATGTCGATGATACCCTTGAGGTTATCTTTCGTCAGCGGGCGGAAGAATATCGTCTCGTCAAGACGGTTGAGGAACTCGGGGCGGAAGCTGCGGCGCAGCTCGTTCATGACGCCCTCGCGAGCCTCCTCGGAGATGTTGCCGTTCTCGTCGATGCCGTCGAGCAGATACTGGCTGCCGAGGTTCGATGTAAGGATAATTATCGTGTTCTTGAAGTCCACGGTGCGTCCCTGACTGTCGGTTATACGACCGTCATCGAGCACCTGGAGCAGAATGTTGAATACATCCGGGTGTGCCTTTTCGATCTCGTCGAACAGTACAACGGAGTAGGGTTTACGGCGTACCGCCTCGGTCAGCTGACCGCCCTCATCGTATCCGACATATCCGGGCGGCGCTCCGATAAGACGGGAGACTGAGTATTTCTCCATGTATTCGGTCATATCGATACGAACCATGTTGTGCTCGTCGTCAAACAGGCAGTCTGCAAGAGCCTTTGCAAGCTCCGTCTTGCCGACGCCGGTGGGACCTAAGAACAGGAAGCTGCCGATAGGCTTGTTGGGGTCTGAAATACCTGCACGGGAGCGGAGGATAGCCTCTGTGACTTTCTGAACCGCCTCGTCCTGACCGACAACGCGCTGATGGATAACATCGTCGAGGTGGAGCAGCTTCTCGCGCTCGCCCTCCATGAGCTTTGCAACGGGTATGCCGGTCCATTTTGCGACTATGGTCGCTATCTCTTCCTCGGTCACGGTATCGTGAACAAGAGTATTTTCGGTGCGCTGCTCGCTCTTCTTTTCAGCTTCTGCGAGACGTTTTTCAAGAGAGGGCAGATCGTAATATTTGAGCTTTGCCGCTTTTTCGTATTCGTAGTGAAGCTGAGCCTGCTCAATATCTGCGTGAGTCTGCTCGATTTCCGACTTGAGCTTCTTGACCTCATCGACGCTCTGCTTTTCGGCCTCCCAGCGCGACTTCATCTCGTTGAACTTGTCTTTGTATTCGGCAAGCTCAGCACCGAGCTTCTCAAGACGCTCTTTGGAGAGCTTATCGGTCTCTTTCTTCAGAGCCATCTCTTCGATTTCAAGCTGCATTATCTTGCGGCGTACATCGTCAAGCTCCGAGGGCATTGAGTCGATCTCGGTGCGGATGGAAGCGCACGCCTCATCGACAAGGTCGATTGCCTTGTCGGGCAGGAAACGGTCGGTAATATATCTGTCCGAAAGGGTAGCGGCGGCGACAAGCGCGCTGTCGTGTATACGAACGCCGTGATAAACTTCGTAGCGCTCCTTGAGTCCTCTGAGTATCGAGATCGTGTCTTCAACAGTGGGCTCGTTCACCATAACGGGCTGGAAACGACGCTCAAGCGCGGCGTCTTTTTCAATATATTTGCGGTATTCGTCGAGCGTAGTTGCGCCGATGCAGTGCAGCTCGCCCCTTGCAAGCATGGGCTTCAAAAGGTTGCCTGCGTCCATGCTGCCCTCGGTCTTGCCTGCGCCGACTATTGTGTGCAGCTCATCGATGAAGAGCAGTATCTTGCCCTCGGATTTCTTTATCTCTTCGAGCACAGCCTTGAGTCTCTCTTCAAACTCGCCGCGGTACTTTGCGCCGGCGATAAGCGAACCCATATCAAGGCTGAAAACAGTCTTGTCTTTAAGCCCCTCCGGCACATCGCCGCGGACTATTCTCTGCGCGAGACCCTCGGCGATGGCGGTCTTGCCGACGCCGGGTTCACCGATAAGCACGGGGTTGTTCTTGGTTTTTCTCGAAAGAATACGAATTACATTTCTTATCTCAGTGTCACGGCCGATAACGGGATCAAGCTCGTTTTCGCGTGCGCGTTTGACAAGATCGGTGCCGTACTTCGAAAGCGCGTCGTAAGTATCTTCGGGGTTGTCGCTGGTTATCGGGCTTGTCTTGACCTTTGAAAGCTCATCGATAAAAGCGTTCTTGGTTATGCCGTGGGTATTGAATATTTTTCTTATCTCCGGAGTCATGTTCGTGAATATGCCGAGCATAAGATGCTCGACCGAAACATATTCGTCGTTCATACTCTTTGCCGTCTTTTCGGCGGTGCGGATAACGCGGTCGGTCTCCGAAGAGAGATACATTTCGCCGCCGGAAACCTTGGGAAGAGTAGCGATATAAGAATCAAGCTCGCCAAGAACGGTGTTGCAGTCAATACCCATCTTGCCGAACAGGGAGGGGATGAGCCCACCGTCCTGATCGAGCAGAGAGTAGAGCAGATGCTCGGGGACGAGCGACTGGTTGTCGTTCTCTCTTGCTATGTTCTGCGCGTTCTGTATTGCCTCAACGGTCTTCTGAGTATAGTTCTGAGTGTTCATAAAATCACCTGCTTAGTCTGAGTTTTGAGTTATATTATTATTGACTGCCGCGCGATGTATTCGGCGTAGCAGTGCTCGATATCCGCCGGAGAATATCTGCCGGCAAGGAAGCCTTTCATAAGTTTGTCAAACAGTTCTATATATCCGGATATAGCCTGCGCGAGCTCCTCGGTCGAGGAGTTTTTCTTCGGCACGACTATACTGCGGCAGAACTTGTTATAATAGAGGGCATAGTCAACATTCTCCACTCCGTAGTGAGGGAGATACTTTTGCTCTATACCGTGCCACAGGCGGAAGAAGTCTGTCATGTCGGAGATAAGCGCGGCGCTCTGCGTGCGGAATATCACCGAAAGCTCGCCGATGGAATCCTGCCCGTTTTCATACAGCTCCACTTCATATTTGACGGTGGGGCGGTATTTATATTCCAGACTGCTCTTGAGCGACATTGTCAGGTCGTTCGGAGTGAAGAACGGCACAAGCTGCCCGTATGAAGCGACCGCTTCTTCGATAGCCCGGAATACATCGTTTATGCGCCTCTGCGGCGTGACCATGCCGAAATATTCGGCAAGTATCTGATTTATTAAATTCGATCGGTTGGTGCCCTTTTGGTGCGCAAGCCTATCCGCTTCGCGGACGACTTCGTCGCTGAGCATCAAACTGTATAATGTTTTCTTCAAGAGTATCAACTCCTTTTGTTTTCTGTTCCCATGATATACCTATTTAAAAAATTTGTCAATAGATTTATATAAATGTTCATACAAAGTTAATAAAACTCAAAACGAGTTTGCTGAAAAAAGGCCGCCTCGAGGGCAGCCTTTTAAATATAGCTTTAAGATTTTGAGCGTTTTCTCGACGGCATCTTTTCTCCAAGCACAAATGGTGCAATTTTGTGTATAGGTAAAGCCACCAAAAGGCACAGCCCGATAGAGAGCAATGCCGCGATAATGCTCCAGAAAAGAGATTTGTCGGCGAGTCTTTCCGATATAAACGGGCACAGTGTGTGGAAAAACACTACCGGAAATTTGTGCATGAGGAGTATCGGCATCGTGTTGGAGCCAATATAAGATGTAACTTTAAGCTTCGGGATAAAGAAACACAGCAGGGTGAATCCGAGTACTGACATGAAAGCGGATAAATAAAATATCAGTATTCTGCCGTATTCGCTGCTCTGATATCCTACGAGAACATTCAGCTTCAGTGCCGAAAATCCTCCGGCGGCGACGCATAACAATGATAAAATAAATATGTATGGCTTGCGCAAGGTTTTTTGATTTTGTGCTGCAAATTTTGAGAATAAAACCCCGCTCAGAGAAAACGGTAGCATCGCTACGGAAACGTCCGCTTTGAATATCGGAGCTTTTGTCGGAAACAGAGAAAATTTATATATTACATATTGTATGACAATTGCTGCAATTATAGATACGCCGAACAATGCGTATGACAATCGGCGTTTTGAAGCTATTCGGTCTATTATAAATGTTATGGCATACAAAAACAGCAGTTCAAGAAACAGGCACGGCAAAAACCAAAGTGGAGTATTTGCGGCGCAGTATCCTTTTAAAGTGCCTATAATTATGGCGGAAACACTGCTGTCGATTGCCTTCTCCGCGAATGACGAGACGAACTTGCCAAGAATAGCATAGACGCCCCAGCTGACTGCGGCAAATATATAAAACGGCACGAGAAGGCGCGTCAGTTTTTGAATCAGAAACTTCCAGAATCCGTTCTTGCCGCGCGAAAATGTAACGCCGGTCAAAAAGAAAAACAGCGGAACATGAAAAGAATATACATATTGAGCATAGATTCCCCGGTCGTGAAACACATGCCCGATAACTATAAAGAATATACCGATAGCCTTAGCGGCATCGAAAGCAAATATCCGCTCTTTTGAGTTGCTGTTTAAAGTGCTCATATTTCTCCAATCGGTTTGTAAAACACTGCGATCTATTTTTATTTTATAATGTATAATGCCTGCGTTTTTATACTAACAGGATTCTTTTTGTGTGTCAAGGTTTGTGGATTTCGATTCGACCGATTTTCAGAACATAACTTTTTGTTGCAAGATGAGTACTGTTTCTGATATAATTTTCTTGTAGATATAACAAATTATGCTCCGAACGGGGGAGCAAAAAAATACAAGGAGCGATAAAAGATGAAAAAAATAAGAAACAACATTGCGCTGCTGCTGACAGTTTTGCTTGCAGCTCTTCTCTGCTCGTGTGCGGGAAAAACTTCGAATGGCGATGATACTTCCGGTGCAAAGAAAACAGAAAACGGAGTAAAAATAACTGCGACCGCAGCAAAGACTGCACAGACAGAAGAATACAGCAACGGAGATTTCAGCATCACAATACCGAAAGGCTGGAAAGTAACCAGCGCGGGAAGCGGAATATATCACAGCATCCGGGTATGTGATCCTAATGAGCCGCTCAACCAGATGTTTGTTCTTCTCAAAGCGGATTGCCTGCTTCACAGCCAGGCGGGAAAAGATGCATGGCAATATAACTATAACATGGGAAATGCGCAGGCGGCACTTTTGGCATCTGCGGTTGTGTTGTCCAACCCTTCGACAGAAGGTTTCTTTAAGATCTTTTCGCAGTATACCGATTTTGTCTCCAAAAACGAGCCGGATTACTCGGGATATTCGTTCCCGAACTTCGGCGATTTTACTGTGACAGAACGCTTTAAGGCTACAGGTACACTGAGCTCATATGCTCTCGGCGATGAGTTGCTCCGCGCAACTTTCAATAGTAGCGGTAAGCAGGGCGAGGGTATGTTTGCGGCATCTGTTGTTGATTTCGGAAAATTTTCTATAGCCTCCGGTGACGTGTCGGGTTATGTATTGCCTCAGGCAGACGGCGGATATTACATGGCGTATAATATTATGGCAATAACCGCAGCTAAAGACACGTTTATTGAGTGGGAAAGCCTGCTTACCGAGTGTATGAAAACGCTTAAATATTCCGACAATTTTGTAAATGCAACTAACAGCGCAAGTAACGAAAAAGTAGCGCAGGCACAGCAGATAAGCCAAAATTTCAATCAGACTATGGACGGCATAATGTCTTCTTGGGACAGTCGCAATAAGAGCACGGATATAATAAGCCAAAAACAGAGTGACGCAACGCTTGGATATGAGCGCGTTTATGATACCGAAACGAACGAAATATACCGCGCAACGAACGGATTTACGGATGAATACAAAGGCGAGCGGTATAAGCCGGTCACCGATGATAATATGTATACGACGCCAATAAGCGGATACATAGAAAAAGACTGATAACAGGAGAAGATAATATGATCTTGTTCTTTACCGGAACGGGCAACAGCAGATATATCGCACGCAGGATTGCCGATTCGCTCGGCGATGAGCTGCTGAGTATGAACGAAAGAATCAAAGCGTGGGATACATCTGAGATAAGCGCAGACGGTCGTCTTGTTTTTGTCGTTCCGACTTACGGTTGGCGCATTCCGCGCATTGTAGAAAAGTGGATAGACCAGACACCGTTCAACGGAGATTTTAAAGTGTGGTTCGTCATGGACTGCGGCGGCGAGATAGGCGATGCGGACAAATATATCAGGCGTTTATGTTCAAGAAAGTCATTTGACTATATGGGCGTCAAACAGATAGTGATGCCCGAAAATTATGTCGCCATGTTCAGCGTGCCGAATGATGAACAGGCTGCACGGATACTCGAAAGGGCTCAGCCGGATATTGCAGACGCTTCAGAGACTATAAAAGCCGAAAAGAAATTTGCTCAGCCGCGCAGAAATGCTTATGATAAGCTTATGAGCGATATAGTCAACCCGGTGTTCTATAAACTCTTTGTCAAGGCGGATGCCTTTACGGCAAATGACAAATGCATCGGATGCGGCAAGTGTGCAAAAATGTGCCCGCTCAACAACATTGAATTAAAAAACAGTAAACCGGTCTGGGGCAAAAATTGCACTCACTGTATGGCGTGCATCTGCCTCTGCCCGACGGAAGCCATTGAATACGGCAAGAAGAGCGTCGGCAAACCGAGATATCATCTTGATTAAAAGCAAAGGAAGTATGACTCAAAGCCATACTTCCTGTTTTTATTTTCTTTTGCCAAGCGCTATCATAAGAGCGCCGGCGGCGGCGGTCGCCGCGGTTCCCGCCCATATGCCGTATTTGAGCTTTTCCTTGTCATCCGCATCGTTTATGTATCGCATTATTGAGACCGGAGTCTTTTTGAATAGGTCGAAATATGTTACCGTTCTTGTTTTATACTCAAACGGCTTATTTTCATCGAGCTCAAAGATACGCACGCCGCGCATCTTGTTGCCGTAGCATCGAAATGACGCGCAGGCTGTTTGGATTATGTCAATGTAATCGACTTTGCCCTCAAAGCAATTTAGATGATCGTGACCCGCGACTGCGGCAAGCACGCCTCCCATTTCTTTCAACGCTTCAAATTCGCCGACATTTTCAGAGCATACGTCCGGATATTCGCCGAGAATACCGTGGGCTTTTTGGGGGTCGAGCTCATAAAATCGCCCGTCGTGCTCTGTACATTCATTATTTTTTTCGCACTCGCGTATGAGCTGCACAGTCTCCGGAATCGGGACATGCTGAAATACAAAAGAGGGGAGAACTCCGAAAGCTTTTTTGATTTTCTCATTCTTTCGGAGCATCCAGTCTATTTTGTTGCGGCTTATGGTCGTGTACCAATTGCCGTCTGCGGCCTTTCCTGCGGAGTCGAGCATCCACACGGTAAAAGCGTGCCGCATTCCGTCTGACGACATTATCGGGATATCATAAGTTCCGCATCCCGCGCCGACATCTGCTCCGCTTCCGACGCAGGATGAATAGCCGCCGTATATTTCCGACTGCTCGGATTTTTCTATGCAGTTCATGTCATCGTGGTTTCCGTACAGCACGGCAAACGGTATCTTTCTCGCTTCAAGCGGCAGGATAATATGACTTATCGCCCGTTCCACGCGTGATCTCGTCGCATCATGCCCGGAGGCTACCTGCCTTGTGCCTATCACGGCATCGTTTATATGATTGCCGAGTATGTTGTCACCCGTGAACAGAACGAGATCGGGGTGCAGAACATCGCAGGCTCTGTTTATCATTTGAACAAGGCTTTTGCGAACGAGCGGGAGATCCTGCGCGTCACTTATCTGCATTATTGTGAACTTGCCGTTACTGTTGAATTTCAGCATTCGTTTACCTCTTTTAAAATGCGCCGCCGCAGTTTATACGGCAGCGCATTTGCTCTGTTTATTCAGTTTCGTCGCTTTCGGTTGATTCGGATTTATCTATCGAAGTTTCTGGCGTTTCTTTAGCAGAATTGTTGCCGATTTCTGGAGTTTCTGTAGATGCGGTGTCGGACACAACGCTTCCGCTTGCCACTGCGACAGGTTGGGGCTGATTCTTCTTTCTTTTTTTGAGAATAACCGCAACAGCGATAAGAATCAGTGCTGTAACAACAGATATGCCGAGTCCGATAACCATTCCGCGCGGAGTGTACTTGAACTTTACGCTGTGGCTTCCTGCGCTGACCTTGACTCCGAGCAGCGCGTCGCCGACGGCGACAATGTCATTCTCGCTGACTTCTTTTCCGTCAACGGTAACTTTCCAGCCCTTGTCATAGGGGATGGAGGTGTAAATAATACTGTCCTCTGCGGCGTTCAGCGTGCCGGTTATCTCTGTGTCGGTAAAGCTCTCTATATTCAGCGCGCCGCTGTTGAGCTTGTTGTAGCCCTCAACGAATTTGTCAGTATCAAGACCGTAGACAAAGAAGTTGAGCGCACCGCTGTTGACATCATCCTTGACGGTCATTTCAACGGTTATCGGCGTGCCAGCCTTGCACATGCCGAGGTCATAGATATATTCGCGGCTCGTATTCTGAGAATACTGCTCATAGCCGACCGAGATGAGAACATCTTCGATTCCCGCGGATTCAACGAAAAGATAAACATTCTGATCCTTTTCGGGCGAGACGGTGAACGAAATCGTTCCTGTGCTGTCCGAAGAAGTCTTGTAGTAGTTCATGTAGCCCGTATCAAGACCTATCGAAATAGGATCGATGTTATAGAAATAAGAATCTGTGATATCAAGCCTGTTGAAGACTTCGTCGCTTCCGGTTGTGCGGAAGAAGTAGTCATTCTGCACCTCAAACGGATTGTCCGAATCGAAGCTCCATGCAGTGATATCTTCATTCACACAGTAGGCTATCGGGAGCCAGTATTTGTTCCTGTATGCATGGAACTTGCCGGATGAGCCGACATATTCATAGAACTCATCGCTCAACGGCGGGTTGTATTCGTTGTTGTCGACAATATATTTGAGCGACATCATTGAATTGTAGACAGGGGTCTGCGGATTGTAGGTGTAGCTGTTGATATAATTGCCGTAAAGACCGAGCTGCTCCTGCAGATTTGCAACCTTTTCGTATGCCATGGAGGAGAATGTGGATACGCCGTTGTAGTTGTACCATGCGGGATCCATTCGCGCTCTGAGCGAGGTGAGCTCCATGCGGTAAGTGTCGTTGCCCTCAATGTCATCAAGTTCATTCTTGAGGTCTCTGAAATCCTGATAGTCTCCGGCGTATTCTGTCTTTGTCCTGTCCATGCTGTAGTTGTCGGTGTCTGCGCTTATAGCCTCGGCGCAGACGCAGCAGAGCATCAGAACAGCCATAGCCGACGCCTGATATTTCTTGGTCGAGAAGAGATAGAATATAAGCGTATAGAGCACGACGAACAGCAGGCTGATAATAACAGTTGTATCGTCGACGTTCTTTGAACCGACTTTTTGGATTATAACTATTCCAGAAAGAATAGCTACTCCCGCGCCGAGTATCTCTTTGCCGGAGAACTCGGTAATGTGTCGGAACGCCTTATATGCCATGGTGAGCAGGATGAACGAATACATGAACGAGAATCTGTAGGGCAGATCGTTCGGGAAATGGAATGCGTGCCAGATATAATTGAGCACATTGAGATTGAAGCTGAAATATATCAGCCCGAGAAGAAGCACATTTGCTATCTTTTCTCTTACGGGTATGCGTTTGCAGAAAAGATAGAGCGGGACAAGTATTACCGTTGCCATTCCGCAATAGACATTGGGAAGAACATCGGTTCCGCTGCTTCTTATTGTGGGAGTGACGCTTGCAAGGTGATTTGCGAGGAAGTCGAATATCTTGAAATATGACTTGACGGTCTCAGGCCATGTTCCGCTCGTCGCGGAACAGCTTTGAAGAATAAAATAGACGGGAATGAGCGCGAACGCAACGAGAGCCGCGCCTGCAATGCTCGAAAGAGCAAATGTTATTCCGTCAGACAGGAATGAGTTGTATCTGATTTTATCCTTTAGTTTGCTGTACTGCTCGCCGTCCGGGTCGGTGTAAACTTCGAGAACTTTCGTAGTGTCGGAGATGTTGTAACGGCTGAAATAATATACAAGGAAATAGAGCACCGCAAAGATGCACGCCATGTAGCCCATATAGTAGCTCGTCAGCAGTGTCATCGACAGCGAGAAAATGTAGAGAGCGGGTCTGCGTTCGTTGATGATGCGCTCAATGCCGAGAATCATCAGTGGGAACAGAACCATGGCGTCGAGCCACATCAGGTTCCAGTAATAGGCTATAAAGAAACCGCAGAAGGAATAGAGCACACCGAATGCCGCAGTAGCGGGCGAATGCTCGCCGAACGACTTCTTGAGATAATAGCAGAAGGTCGCACTCGAAAACGCCGCAGCAAGGAGAATCATTGTCGCTATCGCCTCGGGCATATTCTTGTGGCCGAAGATGAGCATGACTATCGAAAGCGGGCTGCACAGATAGTTATAGAAGTTGCCAAGGAAGCTGCTTCCGAGTCCGGTGTTCCACGAATAGAGGAAGCTCTTCATCTGCGTGACACGGTCATAGAACTCCGCGAAGAGCGGGCCGTACTGGTGATAGAGATCCATTCTGAGAATGGTCACATCGCCGAACGGTATGAGGCTGTAGCAGATATAAACTATCAGCATTATAACTGCCGAGCAGCCGAAAGCGAGCCAACAGTATTTATTATCTTTGAAAATTCTGCTGATAACAGATCCTTTTTCATTTTTTATTTTCATTTCTTTACCTGCCTTATTTTTTTATCTTTTTGATTGCCTTCTTTGCCATTGGCAGAAGCTTTTCAAACCCGAGATACATAACCTTGTCAACCGGCATGTCAAACTCGCCGACATATTCGAAAATATGGGGAACGAACTTTATCTTGAACTTTGAAAGATGGTCTTCAAAGCTTCCGTCAACTCCGCCGAGGTTGAAATAGTCGCATCCGGCGTCTATGGAATCGCAGACTCCCGCATATATAAGCCCAACAGATGCACAGAGGGTCGAGAGCACGGAGAGATCGGAGCCGGCATAGAGATACTCGGCAATTTTGAGCTTCGCCTGCGGATCGGGCATAATGACAAGGCTTGCGGCAAGATTCACGATGTTTCCCTTTTCTTCGATAAGAGCCTTTGCCTCATCGAGCTTGCGCGTATTTTCGGGAACGTTCTGCTTCTTTGCAATCAGCCCCTCTAGATATTCAACATATCTGTCAAGGTGCATGCGCGCATAATATATGACCGCCCTGTCGCCGAACGCATAACGTATCTTTTTGAAATATTCTTCATTCCTAAGTGAGATACCCTGGCGCTTTTCGGTTTGACCGAGCAGGCGGACAAACTCCGAAAGATCGTCGTCCGGGTCGGCTTTTATGAACTCGATGCCCTTGGAATTATGAAACGAGCCCATATAATAGCGGGTCTTTTTCGGAACGGCTTTCAAAAATCCCGCGCTGTCGATAGGTCCGTTTTCGTTGAAGAGCGGGATAGCCATATTGAATCTCGGCTGAAAATATGCGTTTATGTCAGTGCTCAAGCCCCTGTGAACAAATCCGCACTCCTGCATGACTCTTATCGTCTCGTCAAATGAGTTGCCGAAATCGGCGGCATTTTGCTTTTCGTAGTTTTCTCTTATTACGAACGGGTCTGCCTTAACGGCAATCGCGTCGATTTTCTTTGCGTATTTCTTCAGCTGAGTCGAGAATTCGCGCATTGCCTCTGTGTCGCTGAAATCGCCAACAGGGCCGCGAGGGGAGTATATGAGCTTTTTGCCCATCGGCAGATGCCTTATCAAAAGAAGTGCGCCTACTGCGGGCGCGCCGTCTTTGTAGAGCATGCATATGTCGTGATCCCAGTTGTCCTTGACCTCGGACCATTCGGGTAGCTGTGTGAAGCAATAGGCAGGGGAGGCGTTGAGAAAGTCCCTGTATTCTCCGGTATCCACGCCCGTTTTGAAGTTGTATTCAGCCATTTGCGATTAACTCCTTGATGCTTTTAGTTTTCGGATAAACAAACATATTTTACCACAAGTCGTGCAAGTATGCAATAAATGTAGTATACATATAAAATAATTTACAAATCATATCACTGTTGACAACTTTTGAACTATGGTTTATAATGACTGCATATTTTAAAAGCTGTGACGGGAAGAAGTAACTACATCATGCCGGCAAAGAGAGTCTCCGGGCGCTGTGAGGGGACGCGGCAGGGCGGCGAAATACATCTCCGAGCTGCGAGGCTGAACAATTACAGTAGGCTGAGCCGCAGGCGTGCGTTATACGCAGAGCGCAATGCTCCTGAGACTCCGCAAGGAGTGAACAGAGGTGGTACCGCGGTAATTCGCCCTCTGCACGGTTCTCCGTGCGGAGGCTTTTTAATTTTATGAACAAAATGAAAGGAAAAATAACTATGGGAATTTATGAAGAACTCGTCGCGCGCGGACTTATCGCGCAGGTGACGAACGAGCCGGAAATCAGAGAGATGATAAACAGCGGCAAAGCTACATTCTATATCGGCTTTGACTGCACCGCAGACAGCCTCACAGCAGGTCATTTCATGGCTCTTACGCTCATGAAGAGACTGCAGATGGCTGGCAACAAGCCGATAGCCCTTATCGGCGGCGGCACCACAATGATAGGCGACCCCTCGGGACGCACCGACATGAGAAAGATGCTCACCCGCGAGGATATCAATCACAACGCCGAGTGCTTCAGACGCCAGATGGAGCGTTTTATCGACTTCGGCGAGGGTAAGGCTCAGATGGTGAACAACGCCGACTGGCTTCTCAACCTTAATTATATCGAACTTCTTCGCGAGGTCGGCGCCTGCTTCTCCGTCAACAATATGCTCCGTGCCGAGTGCTATAAACAGCGCATGGAAAAGGGACTGAGCTTCTTTGAGTTCAACTATATGATAATGCAGAGCTACGATTTCTATTATCTGTTCAAGAACTACGGCTGCAATATGCAGTTCGGCGGCGACGATCAGTGGAGCAACATGCTCGGCGG
>CAVAWW010000040.1:0-19562 GCA_963592475.1 bacterium | reverse complement strand
CTTGGCAGTACTAATAGGTCGAGGGCTTGACTTTGTTTCCTTTCGTTCATTACTTGCTTCCTTTGTTCAGTTTTCAGGGTGCGTAGAACAACATGCACCTTTAGCTCAGCTGGTAGAGCACCTGACTCTTAATCAGGGTGTCCAGGGTTCGAGTCCCTGAAGGTGTACCATATGGCCCGTTGGTCAAGTGGCCTAAGACTCCGGCCTCTCACGCCGGCAACATGGGTTCGAATCCCGTACGGGTCACCAAAGAAAACAGCGCGAAAGCGATGTAGAATATATATGGATTTAACGTTAAAAGCGTTAAAGATAGAGTCGGTGCCTATAACGATGAGGGTCCACCCGTTCCCATTCCGAACACGGTAGTTAAGCTCACTCGTGCTGACAATACTCGGAGGGCAGCCTCCCGGGAAGATAAGTCGACGCCGACACAAATTACCGCCCACTAATACTGGGCGGTAGTAATATTCCTCCTTAGCTCAGTCGGTAGAGCATGCGGCTGTTAACCGCAGGGTCGTTGGTTCGAGTCCAACAGGGGGAGCCAAGAAAAAGCACTTGCAAATGCAAGTGCTTTTTCAATTAAGCGCACCTTCGGTGCATGAAAAATGAAGTCGCTTCGCTAATGAAGTGCGGTAAACCGCATGAAAATCAAAGTGCGCGCACTTCCTGCGAGCATAGCGCACACCCCATAACGCTGTTGTATTGAATAACCGAGCAATAAGATGTAAATCTGACGGCTTTTTTACTTATTTGCCCTTGATTTTTCACTAAAACCATGAAAAAAACTCTCTGTTCATGATATTGAATCGAAGGGCTTAATATGCAATAATATATTCAGAAAGAGGCGCCGCTTTCAATCATTGAAAGAGAGGTTCTACTATGAAACTGAATATAGGCGAAACGATAAAAAGAATGAGGAAAGAAAAAGAGATCACGCAAGAGGAGTTTGCACAGGTGCTCGGTGTGTCGTGCCAATCCGTGTCACGTTGGGAAAATGGCTTGTGCTATCCTGATATTGAGCTTGTGCCTACCATTGCATCTTTTTTTTGGTGTTTCCACCGATAAGCTTATGGGTGTCGATGAAATAACAGAAATGGAAAATGTAGAAAAATATCTTGAACGCTTTCAGCTTTCCATAAGCAGGGGCGAGATAGATGAGTGCATTGCTGTTGCTCGTGAGGGAGTCAGGGAATATCCGAATAATTACATTCTGCTCGATAAACTGATGTATGCTCTTTCTGTCTCGGGTGATGATGACGGTAACATTCCTGAATGGAAAGAAAATATGGAAAGGTATGATTCTGAAATCACTGCCCTGGGTGAAAGAATTATGAAATATTGCCCCGATCAAAGCATACGGCTTGCGGCAACCGCGAGACTTGCGTTTAACCATTGTCTGCATGGGAGAAAAGAAATCGGCAGAAAAATCTATGAAACACTGCCATCAATGGAAAACTGTCGTGAATTGCAGATATGGTGGGCGCTGAAAAAAGAAGAAAAGCTGCCTTTTTTGCGGGACTCGATCATGAAAAGCTATGAAAATCTGCAAACGTTTATTTGGCTTTTAGCGGATGCGGATGTAGTTGATAACGAAACAGAGCTTATTGCGTTGAAAAAAGTGTTTGAATTGGAGAAGCTTATCCTTGACGGCAACAGACCAAACAATAATTGGGGCACAACGTGGCTCGATTTTGATATTGCCAAAAGATATGCGCTTTTGAAGGATTACGATAATATGTATAAGCACCTGCATTTAGCCGTTGATGAAGCGAAGGCTTTTGATAATCGCCCCGATGAGCAGAGATACAGTTCGGTATTGGTCGGCGAAAGAATTGAGCGAAAAACAGATTTCGAGACTGCTGACACAAGAACTCTTTGCGAAATACTTCGGGATAAATGGATGATTCATGATGAGTTTGATTCGGTGCGCGATACCGATAAATTTAAAGCAATTATAAAAGAACTCAGCGAATAATTTTTAAGTGTCAAAAATGCAGGGCATCACCATACTCAAGCTGTGTGCTCTACTTTATAGATTGAAATAGTTATCATGTTTAACTAACAGAGCAGGAAGACATCGGTCTTTCTGCTCTGTTTTACTTTACCTACTGACTCAAATACCGAGCCTGCCACACTAACAGCGAGCATAAATCAATCTCCACTTTTCCCAATTTTTGCGCCGAACTCAGCGCGAAAAAGGGCATATATACGGAATTTTGCCGATGATATTGACATAAAGCCGAATGATTGGTAGAATATTATCGAACCGGATAGCGATGGCTAACCGGTTGACTTTAAGATTTGCAGTTAGCTAATGCTAATCGAGAAAAGCACTGTGACGCCGAAACGGCGTTTGCTTTTTGTGTTATAGTTAGCAAAAGCTAATTGAAACGGAGGAAAAACATGAACAGAAGAATATCGGCGGTTGCCGCAGTCGTTTTGATGCTTGCGGTAATTATCTGCGCGGCTCTGCCCGCTTTTGCTGCTTCGGCTCCGACTCAGGACGGCGTGTATGAAGTCAGCGTTAAGATGTACCACGCTCAGAAGGACAAGACCTCTATGGGCGACAAATACCTTGTACATACCGCACTGCTGACCGTGAAAAACGGCAGCAAGACTTTGACTATAGCAACGCCCGAGAGCGTCTCCGGAATGCAGTTCTGGTACTACAAAAACGGCGGAGTTGAGGGTGAGACGGTCGAAGTCAAACCCGCAGGGAGCGTTAAGATAGCGGGCACGACATATCAGTCTGTATTTGAGTTTCCGATAGTCGGAAACGGCGAGTTCGTCGGCGTGAAGTTCGCCGCACCCGTTATGCCGATGTCGCCCTCCGCGAGAATACATATCGACTATGCGGGCGCCAAGAAAGTTGCGGATATCGGCTCTGCCGCTGTTACTGCTCCGAATGCGGTGACTCCTGTGAAGCCGACTGAAAGCGCAAAAGGCGAAGCTTCGGTTGATACAACGGCTTCTACACCTGCCGAAACAGATTTTGTCGGCGAGACGGTAACAGGGGAGAGCATCTCGGAAAATGAGGCTTCAACTGTCTCTGAATCTGTTGCCGAATCCGTTTTCGAGACGACTTCAAATAACGGCGGAAGCAAAAATACCGCGGCGATAATCGGATCTGTCTTTGCGGCGGTCGTTATAGTTGCGCTCGTAGTTGCAACGGTGATAAAGAGAAAAGCAATAAAGGAGTAACCGGAATGAACAAATGCTTCAAAAAATTTCAGGTCAAGGATTTCGTTTTCCTTGCAATTCTTTCGGCGGCGATGACGCTCTGCGGCGGAATAACCATGCCGCTCGTTATGCACACGACTCTGTTCGGGCTCCGCAACATGGCGGCGGCTCCGATATATGCGCTCTTCTGCGCGATAGGCCTGATGAAAGTCAGAAAGCCCGGTGCGCTGACCATAATCGGTCTGTTTTCCGGCGCTCCGCTCGTGTTCTTTTCGCCTGTCATGTTCTTCAATAATTTTGTGGCGGCTATCATTGCGGAACTGCTGATGCTCCTGTTCTTCAGAGGTTATAAAAAGAAAGGCTCCGTGCTTTTCACGGCGGGAATATATATGCCGCTATCTCTACCGATTTCAGTGCTTTTCAGCATCTGGCTCAACGGACAGAGCTATGAGCAGCTGCTCGCGCGCCCGATAGCTTCGATATTTACTTCGCTCGGCACCGTGGCGCTCGGCTTCATAGGCGCGGCAATCGGAATGAAAATAGCCGCCGAGCTGCAAAAGGCAGGCAAGCTCAAGCCCAACGGAGAAGACGAAAATGCTTGACGCGTTCAGTGTAAGAAAACCGCTCTATCCGCTCATAGCTTTCGTCTCGTCGCTGTGCATGCTCGTGTGCGGAATGTTGTTTTCAAAGAGCCTCTGGGCGTTCGCTTTTGCCGGCGTGCTGTTCGTGCTCTACTGCTGCTTCGGGCTGTTTCGCGGCGCGTGGAAAATGAGCACCGCAATGCTCGCATTCGGGCTCGTGATAGGTGGATTGGCTTTTATAACTAACCGCAATTTCAACGCTTTTTGGCAGACCGTCGTGCGTGCGCTCCTGCTCGGGATATGCGCCGTGCCGATGATAACGGTGCCGCCCGCGGATCTCACGCGCTGCATGAATCAGCTGCACTGCCCGCGAATGATAACGCTCGGAATGCTTGTCACTCTTCGCTTCATCCCGATACTTGTCACCGAGATAAGGCGCATATGGGAGGCAATGAGAGTGCGCGGCGCGAATGTCAAATGGTATCGCCCGGACTGCCTCTACAGAGCATTTTTTATCCCGCTTGTCATGCGCATTATCGGCATTTCCGATACGCTTTCACTTTCGCTCGAAACGAGGGCATTCACGCTCGATAATTCGCCCGCGACTGTCTACGGCAGGGTCGAGCTTTGTGCGCGCGACATAATATTTCTCATCGCAGTGATTGTTTCCTGCGCGGGTCTGGGGGTGGCGGCATGGATGCGCTGAGGCTTGAAAATATCAGCTTTTCATATAACGGCTCGGAGAAAATATTTGACAAGGTCAATTTTACTCTCGAATACGGAGACTTTGTGCTTCTCTCCGGCGTATCAGGCGAGGGTAAGAGCACTCTGCTCTCAATAATCAACGGCATGATTCCGTTTATAACGCCGGGAAAGCTTGAGGGGAAAATCTATGTAAATTCCGAGGATGTTACCGCCGCCAGAGTCAGCGAGCGCGCGAAGCTCATAGGCACGGTGCTCCAGAACGCCGATGAGCAGATAGTCTATGACATTGTCCGCGACGAAATAGCTTTCGGGTGCGAAAACCTCGATATCCCGGTCGAGACAATAGATCGTCGGATAGAGGCGAGCACAAATATGATGAAAATATCGCCCGATGCAAAGACGCGGACTATGTCCGGCGGGCAGAAGCAGAGATTGATTACCGCTTCTACGCTCGCGATGAAGCAGAAAATCATAATTCTCGACGAGCCGCTCGCGAACCTCGATGTTGAGGGCGCGCATGTCCTGCTCGGCGCACTTCGCTCGCTTGCCAATAGCGGATATGCCGTGCTGCTCGTTGAACACAGGCTCGATGTTGTCAGACCGTATGTCAACAAGGTCATGTGGATAAAAGATAAAAACGTCATAGTGAGCACCGATAAGGATGCCGTTACACGTTCCGAACGGGTCATAGAGCCGGAGAACAATGCACACACTGCTGGCTCACCGGTTATAAGCGGGCGCGGTTTGGTGTTCAATGCGGGCGGAAGAAATATCCTCGATTCGCTCGATGTCGATGTGTATAAAGGCGAACGCCTTGTTCTGCTCGGCGCGAACGGCTGCGGCAAGACTACGCTCATGCGGACTCTTGCAAGACTCAACAAGCTCACCTCGGGCACGCTCAAACAAAATATAGTTCAAAAGCCGGGGCGCAGAAAGCCAAACGCCGCGTGGTTCAAAAAAGTCGGCTTTGTCTATCAGAACCCGACCTATCAGCTCTTCATGCCGACGCTGCTCGCCGAGGTCTCTTTCAGAGCATCATCGGAGCGGAAAGCGCGCGAGATGATAGAAGCGTTCGGTCTCTCGGGACTTGAAAACAGGCATCCGCAGTCCCTTTCGGAGGGGCAGAAACGCCGAGCGGGTCTCGCAGCGATATGCGCGGGCGAGCCGGAAGTGCTGTTCCTCGACGAGCCTACTGTCGGGCAGGATTATAATAATCTTGAGCGCATAGTCTCGGCTGTCAATAAGTTGAACAGAGAAAACGGCTGCACGGTCGTCACCGTTACACACGACCGCAGATGCGCCGCCGCTATGGCAGACAGGGCGCTCATAATGGACAACGGAAAAATAGCCGAACAGGGAGACGGAAGTCTCGCCGACAGCTATCTCAATAAACAGTTCAAAATCATTGGGGAGTGATTAAATGATAAAAACAAGACTCATAGGGCAGGTGCCTTCTTCAAAAAAGTACATTGCCCTTACGGTGCTCGCGCAGTGGATAAGGCTTTGCGCGAACATAGTGATGATGTTTATTTTCGCACATATTCTTGAGCTTATTTTGGGCGGCGCGACCATGACGGTTAGCGTGCTTCTGCCTTATGTTATAGGCATCGTCGCGGTTATGGCGGTGCGCTATGTCTGCGGGGTGTGCAGCTCAAAGACATCTTTTTTGGCGTCGGCTCAGGTAAAAAAAGTCCTGCGCGAAAAGATGTACAAAAAGCTTACCCGCATGGGCGCGTCGTATCATGAAAAAGTTTCGACCTCCGAGGTGCTTCAGGTTTTTGTTGAGGGTGTCGATCAGCTCGAGCTTTATTTCGGCAAATATCTGCCGCAGTTCTTCTTTGCGATGCTCGCGCCGATTACGCTCTTTGCGGTACTCTCTTTTGTCAGCTGGAAAGCCTCGCTCGTGCTTCTCGTCTGCGTGCCGCTGATTCCGCTTTCGATAGTCGCGGTGCAGAAGATAGCAAAACGCCTGCTCAGCAAATACTGGGGAGTGTATGTCAATCTCGGCGACACGTTCCTCGAAAATATTCAGGGACTCACAACTCTCAAAGTTTATCAGGCGGACGAGAGAAAGAATGTCGAGATGAACGAAAAGGCGGAGGAGTTCAGACGCATCACAATGAAGGTGCTCACCATGCAGCTGAACTCCGTCAGCGTCATGGATATCGTCGCATATGCGGGCAGCGCGGTCGGCGTTGTCATCGCAGTATATCAGGTGGCAAACGGTACGATAACGCTCCCGCAGGCGTTTCTTATCATTATGCTCGCCGCGGATTTCTTCCTGCCCCTGCGCCTGCTCGGCTCGTTCTTCCATGTTGCGATGAACGGCATGGCGGCGAGCGACAAGCTCTTTAAGCTCCTCGATACTCCAGAGGATGAGCAGGGAATGCAGATTCCTGCGAACTTCGACAGCGATATAAAGCTCGAAAACGTGACCTTCTCTTATGACGGCGAAAAGACCGTGCTCAACGGCATCTCGGCATATATCCCGAAGAACAGCCTTGTGTCCGTCGTCGGCGAGTCCGGCTGCGGAAAGAGCACGATAGCTTCTCTTATCTGCGGCACAACAAAAGGCTACAAAGGGAGCATAAAGATAGACGGCGTTGAGATAAGAGACATCGACGAAAAAGCGCTCATGGATAACATAACCGCCGTCAATTTCAACAGCTATATTTTCGCCGGAACGGTCAGGGACAACCTGCTCATGGCTTGCCCGAATGCTTCCGACGACGAACTCATAGACGCGCTCGAAAAAGTGAATCTTTGGGAGTTCCTCTCCTCGCAGGATGGGCTTGATACGGCTCTCTCTCAGCAGGGCAGCAATTTCTCCGGCGGTCAGCGTCAACGTCTCGCGATAGCCCGCGCGCTTTTGCATAACACCCCCGTGTATATCTTCGATGAGGTCACTTCGAACATTGATGTTGAGAGCGAAAACGACATCATGGAAGTTATCCGCGAGATGGCAAAAACAAAGACGGTTCTGCTCATCTCACACAGGCTCGAAAATGTTGTCACCTCCGATATGATCCTCCTGCTTGACGGCGGATGCCTTGCGGAGAGCGGCACGCATTCGCGTCTTATGGAGGAAAAGGGCAAGTATTATACAATGTATTCGACTCAGGCTCAGCTTGAAAAATATTCAAAGGAGGCGGCAGCGGTATGAAAAGAAAACAGAGCGGTCTGCGTATAATGAGCAGACTTATAGTTCTCGTCAAGCCGCTTTCCGGCTTTATGTGCCTTGCGGTTTTGCTCGGTGTGCTCGGATTCCTGTGCGCTATACAGATAACCGTAGCGGGTTCGCTTACCCTGCTCACTGCCGCGAAAATAAGCGGCGGAATTGCAATAAAAACCGGCTGTATCTGCATCATAATTTTTGCCGTTCTCAGGGGCTTTCTGCACTATGGCGAGCAGGCGTGCAACCACTATATAGCGTTCAAACTTCTGGCTCTTATCCGCGACAAAGTATTCAAAGCCATGCGCCGGCTTTCTCCCGCGAAGCTCGAGGGTAAAGACAAAGGCAATCTTGTCTCGGTCATAACGAGCGATATCGAACTGCTCGAAGTGTTCTATGCGCACACGATATCGCCGACCTGCATCGCGATATTGACCTGTATTATCATGCTTATTTTCATCGGACGCTACAGCACCTGGCTCTCGCTCGTTGCGCTTGCCGCTTATATAACGGTCGGCGCGGTGATTCCGCTTGTGTCATCAAAAGTCAACAAGAATGTCGGCATGACCTACAGAGACAGCTCAGGCGCGCTCTCGGGCTTCGTGCTCGACAGTATGCGCGGACTGCTTGAGTCGATAAGATATAACAGCACCGACAAGCGCCTCGAAGAGATGGACAAAAAGACCGACGAACTCAACTCGCTTCAGGACAGACTCAAGAAGATAGAGGGACACACGGGCGCAGTTACGGATATCGCAATAATCTTCTTCTCCGTTGCAATGCTGCTCACGGGTATCGCCCTCTATCAAAAAGGCGTTATCGGTTTCGACGGAATGATAGTTTCTACCGTTTCGATGATGAGTTCATTCGGCCCTGTTGCCGCGCTCTCGGGACTTGCAGGCAATCTTACCCACACTCTTGCGGCGGGCGAAAGAGTTCTCGGTATACTCGATGAGACACCGGTGGTTGAAGAAAATACAGACGGAAAGACCGTTGCTTTCGACGGCATGGAAAATGAGAATGTCGGGTTTGCTTACGGTGACGAAAAAATTCTTGACGGATTCAATATGACCGTCGAGCCTGATAAGATAATCAGCATCACAGGCCCTAGCGGTTCGGGCAAGTCCACCGCACTCAAGCTTATGATGCGCTTCTGGGATGTTCAGCATGGCAGCATAAAGATGAGCGGCGAGGATATCAGAGATATAAAGACCTCGTGCCTCAGAAGCAATCAGAGCCTCGTCAGCCAGGAGACGCAGCTCTTCAACGATTCGATAGAGTCCAATATAAAAATAGCCGATTACAACGCCACGCATGAGCAGGTCGTTGAAGCGGCGAAGAAAGCTTCTATCCATGATTTCATCATGACCTTGCCCAAGGGCTATGATACGAATGTCGGCGAGCTCGGCGATCTGCTCTCGGACGGCGAGAAGCAGAGGATAGGTCTCGCCAGGGCGTTCCTCAGCGACGCGCCGATGATTATGCTTGACGAGCCTACGAGTAACCTTGACAGCCTCAACGAGGGTCATATCCTGCGCTCGATAAACGAGGCGAAGAAGGGCAAGAGCATCGTACTCGTCTCCCACAGAAAATCAACTTCGAGAATAGCCGACAAGGCTTATACGGTTTACAGAGGCAGATTATCATGAGCAAGAAAGAGACAAAAGACAGAATAACCCGCGAAAAAGAGATGCTGCCGGAGATGGTGAAAATCTATTGCCACGGTGTGCATAAGACAAAAAGGGGAGAACTTTGCCCCGAGTGCCGGGAGCTGTGCGACTATGCGCTCTACAGGCTCGACCACTGCCGCTGGGGCAACGAAAAGAATTTCTGCTCCCAGTGCCCGTGCCATTGCTATAAGCCCGCCATGCGCGAGAAGATAAGAGCCGTCATGCGCTATTCCGGCCCGCGCATCATGCTCTATCATCCGCTCGTCGGCTCGCTCCACGCATTTGAGACCGTCAAAGGCGTAATAAAAGCGAAGAAAAGTCATTGATAAACTCTCTCCTGACAAGATATTTCGGCAATTAATAAACCGAGCAGTAAGACTTATTTCTTACTGCTCGGTTGTCTTTTTTTATAGCTTTTACTTCTCGTCTCTCCAGCTCTTGACTTCGCTGAGAAGCCAGTTCGCCCATTCGTCAACGCCTTCGCCGGTCTTGGCGCAGATCATGAATACTTTGGCGTTCGGGTTGCGGCGTTTTATATATTCCTTGCACTTCTCGACATCAAAGTCGAAATAGGGGAGAACATCAATTTTATTGATGATAACAACATCGCAGATGGAGAACATCAGGGGATATTTGAGCGGCTTGTCGTCGCCCTCGGGCACGGAGAGAATCATCGCATTTTTAACGGCTCCCGTGTCGAACTCTGCGGGGCAGACGAGGTTGCCGACATTTTCGAGTATTGCGAGTTCAACATCGCCGGTCTCGAGTCCGTCAAGACCCTGTCTTGTCATCTCCGCGTCGAGGTGGCACATTCCGCCGGTGTGCAGCTGAATTGCCTTGACTCCCGTCTCGGCGATTCTCTTCGCGTCAACATCGCTGTCGATATCCGCCTCCATAACGCCTATCTTGACCTTGTCTTTCAGCGCGGCGATGGTCGCCTTGAGGGTCGTTGTCTTGCCGGCTCCGGGCGAGGACATGAGGTTGAGCAGGAATACGCCCTTCTCTTTGAGCTCGCGGCGCAGCTTGTCCGCCTGCTCGTCGTTATTTTTAAACACGCTCTGCTTGATTTCAAGAATTCTTACTTCGTCCATGTTTTTTCACCTGTTTTCAGATTATTTTATTATATTTTATCCCGTTACGGCGGCGGTGTCAACAAATCCGCGCCGTATTTTACATCTCATTCATATAAGACGCCCCGCTCTGACGAACGGGGCAGTGTTGTTATTTGTTGAGTATCGATATGGCGTCGGTTATGGTTTTTTCATGAGCCTCCATGCCGTATTTGTCGACCTCTTTCTTGTTCTTCTCGCCGTGGGTCAGGCAGCCTGCGCCGCCGATGCATCCGCCGATGCACGCCATGCCCTCGATGAAGTTCGCGTCGAGCATACCCTTGCTCTTCCTGAGCAGAGCCGCGCGGCAGGCCTCGATTCCGTCGCAGGAGCAGGCTTTGAGGTCGAAGTCCTCAATGCCGTGTTCCTTGAGTCCCTGCGCCACCGCATCGGCAAGACCGCCGCAGCGGGCGAATATTCTGCCGAAATACGATGCGTTGTCGAGAACATCTTCGGAGAGGGTCATTATGTCTATATCTCTGCTGTCGAACAGAGCCTGAAGCTCTTCAAAGGTCATCGCCGCGTCAACATAGGGCTTGACCTCGTCCTTCTGAACCTCCGCTTTCTTTGCCGTGCAGGGGCCGATAAACACGACCTTGCAAGGTGCCTCATGCTCTTTGATATATTTGGATATAGTCGCCATGGGGGAGAGATTGTGGGAGATAAACGGCTTTAAATCGGGGAACGACTTCTCAATGTAATTTACGAATGCGGGACAGCATGAGCTTGTCAGGAAGCCCTTTTCAGCGAGCTCCTCGGACTCTGCATATGCGACCATGTCTGCGCCGAGAGCGGCTTCGATAACCGTGTGGAAGCCAAGCTCCTTGAGTCCCTTTATTACCTGACCGAGCTTCGCGTATGTAAACTGGCTCGAAATCGAGGGCGCAACAACCGCGAACACTTTGTATTTCGTGTTGTTCTCGCTCTTTTTTATAATATCAATAACGTCGAGCATATATGACTTGTCCGTTATCGCACCGAACGGGCACTGGTAGACGCACGCGCCGCAGGATATGCACTTGTCGTAGTTTATTGCCGCCGCCTTGTTCTCATTCATGCTGATGGCCTTTATCTTGCACGCCATCTCGCAGGGACGCTTGCGGTTTATAATCGCGGTGTAGGGGCAGACTCTGGAGCACGCGCCGCACTCCTTGCACTTCGTTTTGTCGATATGCGCAACGTGCTCGCGGTCAAAGGAGAGCGCGCCGAAGCGGCAGACATCTTCGCAGCGGTGGGCGAGGCATCCGCGGCAGGCGTTGGTGACCTCGTATCCGCCCATGGGACACTCGTCGCAGGCGATGTCGATAACCTCTATAATGTTCGGGTTGCTGCCGATAGCTATCTTGACTCGCTCGCTGAGTATCGCTCTTTCTTTGTAGACACAGCAGCGCATGGTCGGCGTGTTGCCGGGAACAATAGTTTTCGGTATTTCAAAAAGATTTTCAAGCAACGTGTCGTTCCACGCAAGCCGCGCGACCTCGCGCAGGACTTTATATTTAAGATACTGTACCTTAGTGTCGAATTTTCTCATTGATATCCCCCTTAGAAATAGCTGACCTTGACTCTCTTGCCCATCTCTTTGAGGCAGGCGCAGAGATCCTTGACAAGGTTCATCTTTATATTGAAATTGATAGGCAAATCGGGATTCTGATGAGCCGGGTTGACGGCTCTGCCGACATAGAAGTTGATGTCGGTAGCCTCCTCGAACAGCATGCGGCATATGAGCGAAGCACCGTCGCGCTTGAAGCCCCATTCCTCATACAGTTCATTCTTGCCTAACGCATCTTTGGCATACTCAATGACCTTGTTTATCGTTATGACTCCCTCGGTCACCAGATCAACGCCCTCGATCTCAGCAATCGGCGGAACGTCGCTCTGTTCAAAATTGAGGCTCGCCTTGAGTGGCTTGCCCAGATATTTGGCGGCGATGGACGAAGTAGTGCCGCCGCAGATGATGTGCTTGCCCTCTTTCGAGAAGAAGAGCGACATCATTCGGTCGCAGTCGTCGGGATTGCGCGGCGGACCGAAGAGAAGATTCATCGGCTCGCGCTTGCGTATCTTGACAACGCACGCAGTTGCATCGTCTCCGGGATGACCGCCGTAGAGCTTGTCGCACTCGTCAACGAGCATCGTCGAAAGCGTTTTCGCCGTGTAGCCGACAGGCACAAGTCCGGACATGAAGTCCGCAATATCGTCACGCTTCCAGCCGAAGTTGAAAGCCGTTCCGATTCCCGCGTGCGGGCAACCGTCGCTCATCGCGACAAAAACATCGCCCTCCTGAAGCTTTATCTGCGACTTGAAAATGTTCTTCCCGCCGATGTTCAGCTCTGTCTCTGTATATTTAAACGGTTCGCAGTCGCGTATCATTATAACATGCGGGTTGTCGTATTGAATTATCTCGGCGGTCTCGTTGTTTATGAGGTGTATGATAGTGAAGGTCGAATACGCGACTCCGCGCACCGAGCATATCGGCAGAGTGGCGGCTATGGTCGCCACGCACTCTTCGAGCGGCAGACCTTCAGCCATCATCGTTGATATTATTTTTGAGGTGAGGGTGGAGAGAATGCTGGCCTTGACGCCGCTTCCGAGTCCGTCCGCGAGCACGATGACGGTTGAATTTTCGTTCTGTTCAATTATGTCAACGTGGTCGCCGCAGAGTTGTTCGCCCTCGTGGTTTATACTCTTCCAGCCTATCTCGGCGCAGAGGTTATTCATTGCTGATCGACTCCTTGAGCTTGGATAGCGCTATCTTTGTTTCCGCCGCCGTCTCGCCGAGCAGCGACGCAATCTCCTGAACGATACGCATCTGCTTGTCAACGACCTTGTCGGCTATTTCAACCGTCTGGCGGCTGATGTTTTCTTTCTGTTCGCGCACAGTCTCCTCCTGCGTAACATCACGCATGATGCAGATGAGCAGGCGGTATTCCTTATCGTATATTATAGTCTCCTCAACATACTTGTCGTATTCGGCGAGATACATGCGCTTGTCGTGCATATTTCTGCCTGTTTGAAGAACGTTTAAGAAATCCTTGGGATCGAGCACACGCACAACGCCGTCTCCGAGAATGTCGGAGGGGGAGCGAAGATTCATTATCTTGAGCGCAGCCTTGTTTATCTGCTGAACCTCGAGCTTTTCGTTGAGCAGGATAAGTCCGTTCGGAGTGTTGCGGACGATGTTGTCCGAGAAGCTCTCCGCCTTGTCTTTAAGATAAGGCAGGCACATTGATATCTCCGCCTTGCCGTGATATATGGCGATAGCCTTTTCGCGGCAGGTGTTGTATCCGCAGGAGCCGCAGTTGAGCTCATCCGAGGGCTTAGTCTTGCCCATGCGGTGAAGAATCTCGGTTATTTCTGCCTCCGACGGGGGCTGAAGTCTGCGCTCGATGACGGTGAAGTTCTTCTGAAGCTCGTAGCTGTCCGGCTGTTCAACTTCAAAATCCTTGTCGCCGGCGAACTGCGCCACAGCCATGTAGTCTTTTACGGGCGCGCGGTGGAATTTTTCCATTACCGGACCGCCGATGCAGCTGCCGGAGCAGGCGGACATCTCGATAAAGCAGTTATGTATCTTGCCGTTTTCAATGTCCTTGAGCGCCGCCATGCAGTTTTCAACGCCGTCAATCGCCATGTAGGTGTATTTCGGGTTGTCCTGCGCCATGGTCTTGAGTATGCCGCCGGTCGTCGGGAAGAAGCGCGCGCGGCTGTGCTCGTCCGAGTCCGTCTCGCGGGCAAGCTCGACGCCCGCCGACTTGAACCAGCTTGTCAGCTCGTCAAAGGTCAAAACGGCGTCAACTATGCCTTCGTAGTACTGCGCCTCATCTTTTTTCGCAACGCAGGGACCGATGAAAACAGTCTTTGCGTTCGGATATCTGCGCTTTATATCCTTGCAGTGAGCCTGCATGGGGGAGAGCACGTTCGCAAGAAACGGCAGCTCCGCAGGAAAATATTTTTGAATGAGCAGGTTGATCGAGTGGCAGCAGGAGGAGATAATGATATCTCTCGTGTCGCTGTCGATCATATGCTCATATTCTGTCTTGACTATTGTTGCGCCGACAGCGGTCTCCTCAGCATCGAAAAAGCCGAGCTTCTTGAGCGCTTCGCGCATCGCGTTTATGCCCACGCCCTCATAGTTTGCAATGAAAGACGGAGCGAGACTGACGATGACCGGGTCGTTGCTCTGGAGCAGGACTTTTACCTTCTCAGTCTCGTCAACTATCTGCTTTGCATCCTGCGGACATACGACAAAGCACTGGCCGCAGAGGATACATTCGTTGCCGATAATATATGCCTGATTGCCCGAGAAGCGTATAGACTTCACCGGGCAATGACGGATACATTTATAGCAGTTTTTACAGTTGGATTTTTTAAGAGTCAGGCAATCCATGCCGTTACACCCTCTCTTCCCTTATCCGTTTTAGTACCTTCTCCTCAAAGAAGTAGTTGAACCCCTCCGGCGTTATTCCGGTGTAGACATCGTCGTCGACCGATATAGTCACGCCCTCGCGGTTGCACCTGCCGGTGCAGAAGCTGCCGGCAAGTGTAACATCGTTTTCGAGGTCATATTTTTTCAGAGCGTCCTCAAAAAGTCCGACAAGCTTTTCCGAACCCTTGAGGTGGCAGGCAGAGCCTACGCAAATCTGGATTATCATATGTTTCAGACCTTTGCAAGAACGTTTTCGCTGAAGAAGTCTTTGACTGTATCGGGCTTCACGGAGAAGAACTTGTCGTCCACCGTGACGCACACGCCCTGCTGGCATTTGCCCATGCAGAAGGTGCCGGAGAGCTCTACCTTGTCGTCAAGATTGTTTTCTCTTATAAGGTACTGGAGCTGCTCAACTACCTGGCGCGATCCCTTGATGTGGCATGAGGAACCGATGCAAACGGTTATTTTCATTCATTTCACCTCTTTCACGAGTAATCAACAACATCGATCCACGAGTGGAGGAATTCGCGCTCCGCAGCGTTGCCCTTTACCGTCTGTGATGCGGCAACAATGGGCATCCATTTCTGGACATACTGTATCGCGGTGTCGCTCTTCTCGCAGAAAAGATTCAGATACTTCTTCGCGGCGTCGATATCTCCGTTGAGCCAGAAGAGGAGATATGTGCGCGCGGCGTCGGCTGAGGCGTTGCCCTGAGTGGCGTGCGACCAGTCGATGATATAAGGCGTGCCGTCGTCGGTGATTATAATATTCGAGGGATTGAAATCTCCGTGGCAGACCTTGTTGTGCTTGGGCATCGACTCAAGGCGGGTGTGCAGGTCATATCTGACCGTTGCGGAAAGATCGGTCTGGCAGATCTTTCTGTTCATCTTGTCCTTGAGCTTGTTGAGCAGGGGGCAGGTCTTTGAGTGCATCTCGAGCTGGAGGTCGACGAAAAGATTGAGATATTCGTCCTTCTTCTCGGGATTCTCCTGCATCAGCTGCGCGAGCGTCTTGCCCTTGATATAGTCGGACACTATTGTCCATTTGCCGTCGATGACCGTAACCTCGAGAACTCTCGGAATATTGAGCCCGGTCTCTTCGATACGCGCCTGGTTGAGCGCCTCGTTGAGCACGTCGGCCTTTGAATAGCCCTCGTTAAAAACCTTGAGGCAGCGGTCTCCGTCGCGGTAGACTGTCTTGTTGTTCCTTACTGCTATGATTCTGTCAAGATTCATTGTGAACCCTCCTTATGCCTTGTTCTTGCCGTTTTCCGCTCTGCGGTAGGCCTGCTTGAAGTTATGAGCGCTGTCGTCCTCGGCGATGTTTGCCTCAGTCGGCATGGGCTTCTCTTCAAAGTGCTTCTTGCCGTAGTATGCGTTGAGATACATCTGCTTTATCTCGCTCATGAGCGGGTATCTCGGGTTTGCGCCGGTGCACTGATCGTCGAATGCGTTCTCGGTCATCTCGTCGAGAGTGTCGAGAAAGTATTTCTCGTCAATGCCGTAGTCTTTGATTGTCTTCTTTATTCCGACGCGCTCCTTGAGCTCGTTGATAGCTTTTATAAGATTCTCAAGCTTCTCCTTGTCGTTCTTGCCGCCGAGTCCAAGGCTGTCGGCAACCTCTGCGTAGCGGGCAAGGGTATGCGGATGATCATACTGCGGGAAAGTGCCCATCTTTGCGGGAGCTTCGGCAGCGTTGAAGCGGAGAACCTCTTCAATCATCAGCGCGTTTGCAACGCCATGGGGGAGGTGGTGATAAGCGCCGAGCTTATGCGCCATGGAGTGGCAGACGCCGAGGAAAGCATTTGCAAAAGCCATACCTGCCATTGTTGCGGCGTTCGCCATCTTCTCGCGGGCTTCGACATCGGTCTGACCGTTCTCGTATGCGCGGGGCAGATAGTCGAATATGACCTTGAGCGCCTGCTTTGCGAGTCCGTCGGTGTAGTCGGTAGCCATAACGGAAGCGTAAGCTTCAAGCGCGTGGGTGACTGCGTCAATACCGGAAGCGGCGGTCAGTCCTCTGGGTGCGCTCATATGGAAATCCGTGTCAACTATTGCCATATTGGGCATGAGCTGATAGTCGGCAAGGGGATACTTGATGCCGGTTGTCTCGTCGGTGATAACGGCGAACGGAGTTACCTCACTGCCGGTACCTGCCGAGGTCGGAATGGCGATGAAATACGCCTTTTCGCCCATCTTCGGGAAGGTGTAGACGCGCTTGCGGATATCCATGAAGCGCATTGCCATATCCATGAAGTCCGCTTCGGGATGCTCATAGAGAACCCACATGATTTTTGCCGCGTCCATAGCGGAGCCGCCGCCCAGGGCGATTATCGTGTCGGGCTCGAAAGCTCTCATCTGCTCAACGCCCTTTTCGGCGCACTGGAGAGTCGGGTCGGGAGCAACATCGCCGAATGTCGCGTGGACAATGCCCATCTCGTCGAGCTTATCGGTTATCGGCTTGGTGTAGCCGTTTTTGTAAAGGAAGTTATCGGTGACGATGAACGCTCTCTTCTTGCCCATGATGTTCTTGAGTTCGTCGAGCGCGACGGGCAGGCAGCCCTTCTTGATGTAGACCTTCTCAGGTGCTCTGAACCAAAGCATGTTCTCTCTCCTCTCAGCCACAGTCTTGATGTTGATAAGATGTTTGACGCCGACGTTCTCGCTGACGCTGTTGCCGCCCCATGAGCCGCAGCCGAGGGTGAGCGAGGGTGCGAGCTTGAAGTTGTAGAGATCGCCGATGCCGCCGTGGGAGGAGGGGGTGTTGACGAGAATGCGGCAGGTCTTCATGCGTGCCGCGAACTCGTCGAGCTTCTCATGCTCGGTTATTTCATTGAGATATATCGAAGACGTATGGCCGTAGCCGCCGTCTGCAATAAGCTGTTCAGCCTTGTTGAATGCGTCGTGAATGTCCTCTGCCTTGTACATTGCAAGCACGGGGGAGAGCTTCTCGTGGGCAAACTCCTCGGAGAGGTCAACGCTCTCGACTTCGCCGATAAGTATCTTCGTGCCCTCGGGAACGGTTACTCCCGCAAGCTCTGCGATTCTGAAAGCCGACTGACCGACTATCTTGGCGTTGAGTGCGCCGTTTATGATAATGGTCTTTCTGACCTTCTCGGTCTCGTCGGGATCGAGGAAGTAGCATCCGCGAGCCGCAAACTCCGTCTTGACCGCGTCGTAGACATTCTTATGAACTATAACGGACTGCTCGGAAGCGCAGATCATACCGTTGTCGAATGTCTTGGAGTGGATTATCGAGTTGACCGCGAGGACAATATCAGCGGTGTCATCGATTATAGCGGGCGTGTTGCCGGCGCCGACGCCGACTGCGGGCTTGCCGGAGGAATATGCCGCCTTGACCATTCCGGGACCACCGGTGGCGAGGATTATATCCGCCTCTTTCATGACGAGGTTCGTCATCTCAAGGCTCGGGATGTCGATCCACTCAATGATGCCCTCGGGCGCACCTGCCTTGACTGCCGCGTCGAGAACTACCTTTGCGGCCGCCGCGGTTGACTTCTTGGCGCGGGGATGGGGACTGATGATGATAGCGTTTCTCGTCTTGAGGGCAAGCAGGCACTTGAATATGGCGGTGGAGGTCGGGTTGGTCGTGGGTATGACCGCCGCAATAACGCCGACGGGCTCGGCTATCTTCTTTAAGCCAAAAGCCTTGTCCTCTTCGATTATACCACAGGTTTTTGTATTTTTGTAGGCATTGTAAATATATTCTGCCGCGTAGTTGTTCTTTATGACCTTGTCCTCAACTACGCCCATGCCTGTCTCTTCGACCGCCATTTTTGCAAGCGGTATTCTCGCCTTGTTCGAGGCGGAAGCGGCGGCGAGGAAGATTTTGTCTACCTGCTCCTGGGTGTAAGTTGAAAACTTTTTCTCTGCCTCTTTGAGCGAAGCAAGAGCTGATTCGAGTGTTTCAACGCTGTCGATGATTTTTCTTTCGTTGTTCATGATTTTTATCCCCCTAAACGGTTTACTGTTTTATCTGTGTTTTCAGGTGTGCGAGCGAGAGAGCCATGTTTTCATATTGAATCGCTACGCCCTCGGGTGCGGTGAGCTTGCACGGCGCGAAGCTCATTATGGCTTTTATGCCGCTTTGACAGAGCTTGTCGCATACTTCCTGCGCCGCCTTTGCCGGCACTGCAATGACTCCGATGCTGACATTGTTTTCTTTGCAGAAATCGTGTAGTCCGTCAATCGGCAGTATAGGTTTTCCGCTTGCGTTATTCTGCGAAACATCCGTGTCGAACGCCGCGAGAATGTCAAGCCCGTAGTCGGAAAATCCGCCGTAGTCGAGCAGCGCTCTTCCGAGCTTTCCTGCGCCGACTATCACCGTTTTGCCGTTGCGGCTGTCGATGAGACTTTCAAGGCTCTCTTTGAGGTCGGATACGGTGTAACCTATCCTCGGCTTGCCGGAGCCGCATATCGCTCCGAGATCCTTTCGAACCTGAACCTCGCCGAAGCCCAATGCCTTTGCTATCGTTGTCGCCGAGACCGTTTCGACATCTTGCGGCAGACTCTCAAGAAATTTGAGATAAACAGGGATGCGCCCCAGAGCAGCTCTGGACACGTCCGTAGTTTTCATGCTGCACCTCCTGAAAAGTAGTAGTCTGACTTCTGACCAATACTATTCTATCGCATAACGGGGCAAAAGGGAATTACGACTTTTATATATCGATATTATTGATATCGATATACCTTTACCTTTATTCGG
>CAVAWW010000039.1:0-19636 GCA_963592475.1 bacterium | reverse complement strand
TTTGCTTTTCTTTTGCAGGCGTTTTCTTTTTCAAATAAAAAGAAAATGCCGAAACGCGGGAAGTATATATCACTTAATTATGGTGCGACGCGAAGGCAGGGTGCAAATCCCACAAAATCATATCATGCCGCCCACGCGGCATCGGTGCGTCGAGGTCGCCGCACCCTACAAGTTGCGCGCAAAAATGCGCTGATTTCGTGGCGGTTCATTTTGCAGGGGCATCAAATGAATTTTGAAACAAATTCCAATTTGTCAAACCACTAACGACTTTGGGAGCTCTTTTTACATCTGTAACTCAGAAAAACAGTAAAAATTTAAAGAATAACGATAAATATTTATTGACAATCTTAAAACGCCGTGTTACAATAGCCTCGCAAACCAAGGAAAAGAGGTATGTAAAATGACAGACATCAAGAAAACAAAAACAGAAAAAATCGTCCTCAACGGACTCGTTATTATCGGCATCGCGCTGACCGTGCTCGCGCTTCTCGGCACGCCGTTTATTATTGCTGCAGTTATAAAAGCGGGAGAATTTTCGGCTCTGCCGCCCTATACTTGGATTCTGACCAGCGCTTCGGTCTATGTCTGCGCCGTGCCGTATATGGCGGCGCTTATAGAACTCAAGCTCATCTGCTCGCGGATTTTCACCGACAAGGCATTTTCAATGGGAACGGCGAAAAAGTTCCGCAATATCGGAATATGCGCTTTCGCGGAGCTGTTGATATTTTCAGTCGACCAGGCGGTGCTCTGCTCGATGCTTGGTATATATGAGCTCATGGGGCTCTACTATCTGCCGGTTTTCGTGTTCGCGTTCGTCTGCGTCGTCGCGGGAGTCCTCGCGTTCGCGATGGGCGGCGTGTTCAAGCGCGCGGCGGTCATTAAAGAAGAAAACGACGAGATATTTTGACGGCGGGGTGACGGCATGATAGTTATAAATCTGGATGTTATGATGGCAAAAAGAAAAATGTCGCTCACCGAGCTTGCCGACAGGCTCGGCATGACGATGGCGAATGTCTCAAACTTCAAGAACCACAAGGCAAAGGCTTTCAGATTCTCGACTCTCGATTCCCTCTGCGAGATCCTCGATTGTCAGCCGGGCGATCTGCTCGAATATGTCCCGGGGGAGAGCGAAGAAAAATGAGAACGCGAAAAGCAGCATTTATTATAGCGGCAATGTGCCTGCTTGTGCTTTCGCTCTCCGCCTGCACATTCAAGAGCAAGGATCCGGTCATAGCCTCGCTCGGCAGGGCGATGTCGGTGCAGAGATACAGTGTCAGCGGCTTCGGCGATTCGACTGACTACGGAATCTACACTTTCCCAGGCGCGAAGCCGGAAGATAGCGAATATTTCAAGCCCGTGACCGCCGAGAGCAAGAATGAACTGCTCGGATATATCGACAATTTCGAGAACTGGGTCAATGTCACGCGCGAGAATGACAACAACACGCTTTTTGAGAACTATCATTTTTCGTGCGCCGATATCGACGAGAGCGATTATCTCTATATCAGTGACCGCGATGGCGAACCGATAGGCGAAGGCGTATATTCAAAGTACGACAGCTACAATGTCTACTTCTTCGATTCGCAGACGACAACGCTGTATTATTTCCACAATAATATATAACAGGAAAAATAATTGAGGCTTTTCGGTCCGTTTCTGCGTTTTCACGGTTGAAAATTATGTGAAAATGCATTAAAATAGATATAGAATCTATGAGGAGGACTGACTATGGAAAGCTTCAGACACATGCCTCTTGAAAACATACAGAACTGCCGCGACCTCGGCGGATATCCGATAAAGGGCGGCGGCTTCACGAAATACGGCAGGCTGCTGCGCTGCGGCAGACCGCGCGCGTCAACGCAGAGCGATATGGAGTTCTTCCGCGAATACGGGATAAAGAATGTTTTTGACCTGCGCGGCGATTCCGAGGCGATATCCATGCCGTCGGAGTTTGCCGATTATCCGGGAGTGAATTACTATCATTTCTCCCTGCTCGAAATAAACCCCGCTTCGCCGCATATGGAGATGTCGATGCCGGAGGTGTATGTCACGAGCCTCAACGAGTGTAAGGGCAACTACGCACGCCTGTTCTCCGCGCTGTCTCGCGTCGACGCTCCGTCGATGTTTCACTGCTTCCTCGGCAAGGACAGAACCGGCATAACCGCCTCGCTTATACTGCATTTAACAGGCGTACATTTTGAGGATATCGTTGCGGATTACCGCATCTCCTCGACCTATCTCGAGCCGTTTTACCGCCGCGAGATGGAGAGAAAAACGGGGCTTGTCCATGAGAGCGACATGGCGCATCTCGGCTCCCCGTCGGAGAATATAACCGCCGTGTTTGAATATCTCTCGCGCCGCTACGGCTCGGTCGAGGACTATTTCCTCTCCGCCGGACTCACTTCGGACGAAATAGACGCAGTCGGCAGAATACTCAGATAAATATTTTCAACAACAAAACCCTCCGCCAGGCAATCCCAGCGGAGGGTCAGTATTTTATTCAACAGATCAGACCGATGCGAGGAAAGTGTCGGTGTCGGTGATCTCTGCGCCGTAAGTGTCCTTGAGATACTTCAGACCGTACTCATAGTCCTCGGCGGTGAAAGAGTTCGTCGCGTCTTTGATAACAACAATATCGTAGCCGAGCTGATAAGCGTCGGCGGAGGTGTGGCGCACGCACATATGGGTGTGCAGTCCGGTAACAACAACGGTGTTGACTCCGAGCTCCCGGAGCAGGAGATCAAGGTCGGTGTGGAAGAAACCGCTGTAGCGTCTCTTGGGAACGACATAGTCGCTCTCGCAGAGTCCGAGCTCGGGAATGACTTTCGCGCCCTCGGTGCCAGCTATCGCGTGATCGCCCCAGAGCTTGAGCTCGTGGTCGATACCCTTGAGATGAGCGTCGTTGCAGAAGATGACCGGTATGTTCTTCTCTCTTGCGCCGTTGAGCAGCTCTGCGGTTTTGGGGACTATTGCAAGACCTCTGTCGCACTTGAGCGCGCCGGTGACGAAATCGTTGAGCATATCAACGACAAGAATTGCGTACTTCTTTTCCATAATATTTACAGCTCCTTGTGTGTTATGATTAAATTATACCGATTCAATCTTCCGGTGTCAATGACGATAAACACAAAGAAAACGCTCTTTTACAATAGGTATTTGTGTGATATAATTTATTCATATCAATTTCCCGGGAAACGGAGAGCACTTATGTTGATATCGACTGCATTTTTCGTACGCAGACCTGCAGATAAATAAAAAGGAGAAAAATATGAAAACGACTCAGGTTGCCGCCGCCCTCATCTGGCAGGGCGACAGATTCATGATATGCCGCCGCCCCGCGAACAAGGGCAACGCCCTTTTGTGGGAGTTCGTCGGCGGAAAGCTCGAACCGGGCGAGACGCATCAGCAGGCACTCATTCGCGAGTGCCGCGAGGAGCTTGGGATAACAGTGGAGGTCGGTGACGAATTCTGCGATGTCTATCATCAGTATCCCGATATATATGTCCATCTCGTCGTGTTCAACGCGAAAATAGCCGAGGGCACGCCCCAGCTGCTCGAACATTGCGGGCTCGAATGGATAACGCCGCAGGAGATAAAAAACTATGCCTTCTGCCCGGCGGATAAAGACATACTCCAAAAAATAATCAATACACATAAAGAAAAGCCACGGTTTTGATGCCGTGACTTTCTAAGAACTTCAATTTTTTGTTTTATAGCTTTCGTCAACTTCGCACAGCTCGTCAAATGAGTCAATTTCAATAGTATCGCTGAATGAGCACTTGCGAACATATATGTTTGACTCTTTGGCGTAGAAATGACACAGAACATCATCCCAGAAGTGGTCTTTTCCGCCGAGCGTGTTGTTGAATATTTCCTCGACACATTTGCAGAAGAGCTTTCCGGTTTCTTCGTCATAATACGAAATTCCGTACATATGGAAGCAGTTTTTTCCGCCCTTGTGCAAATCAGTGATTTTCATGTTTTCGTCAGCGTCAAAACACCAGTCGGGTGTTTCTTCGCACGGAACGCCGAGATAATTGCTGCGGTATTGATATTTTGTTATCAGCTTTTTATTTATGAGATATATGTCTGATTCGAATATATATGATCCGCCGATAAGATTGCGGACAAGATACGCAGAAGAAATATTGTTATATGACTTGTAATATGGGTTGTCCACAAATTTTATAAAGGGATATTTTATTTTTAACTGCTCAAAGCATTCGCCGAGATATCCGCGAACTATAATGATGTCTTCGATTCCGACATCAATACAGGCGTCAATAAGTGTGTCAATTATGCGTGTTCCGTTGACACGCACGAGCGGTTTGGGACAGCTCAGCGTTATCGGCATCATGCGCGAACCCATGCCCGCAGCGATGAATATGGCTCGTTTAACCCTATAAGGTTCCAGCGCAGCAAGCCCGGATTCCGTTATTTTGCCGTTGCTTATAAATCCGTCGGATTGTAGCTGCCGAATAGTATCGGTGCCTGCGCCGGAAAGAGGTGCATTGGCTTGTGCGGCTATTGATAGTATTTCAAATTGTTCTTTAGTTAGCATATTATATCTCACCCCGTATTTGTTATTTTGAATAGGCTTTATACCAGTGAACGGATTTTTGCTGATCGGCAGGCGGAGGTGTCATATAATCTCCGTAGAATTGGGTGAGGATTTTGTCGTATTCCGAATATATCGGGAATTCAGTGTTTTCAAAGCTGCATACCGTGAGCTTTGAAAATAAATCCGGATTATAAAAGGTGTGGCATTCAAAATTTTCAACCAAATAGTTACCGCTTTTGTTTTTTGAATGCATGAGATCAATTCTTTTGAGAATCAGTCGCCTGAATGGGAACGTAAACAGCTTAAACAAAAATTTAACGATATATCTCGGGCTGGGTGACATGTGGTGCGACATCTTGTGCCCGAGAATACCGGCTATTTCAACTTTTCTGTCGATGCGCTTGCTTTCAGATTCCATCTGTGCCTTCAGCTTGTCTCCTTCGCCATCGAAATTGCAATAGTCAAGCGGAAAAATATCAACAAACAGCCCCATATCTTTTTCTGCGCGCCAGTTTTCGCAGATTGATGTTCTCTTATCGACCATCTTTGAATAGAGAAAATAGTAGTTTTTGGAGTATCTGTAGCTTTTTACTTCAAAGTCGCCGTCATCATATTTGAGAGCCAATAACTTTTCGTAGTCTGCTCTCTTCATGAAAACATCAATGTCATCGTCCCACGGGATAAAACCCTTGTGCCTTATCGCGCCAAGCATCGTTCCGTATGCGAGGGAATATTCAAGACCGTTTTCCTTGCATATGCTGTCGAATTTTTTGAGTATTCCGAGCTCGACTGCCTTCATCTCGTCGAGCGTAAGCTCTTTTACTGCCATATAATTGCCCCCATAATTTTCACTATGGCATCATTGTATCATTGCAAAACGGATTTTTCAACAAAAAGCTCAATTTGAAAGCTTATTTCGGCATATTGCCGCAGGAACCGCCAAATTCTTAATTCACAATTGTGAATATGGCATAATTATAAGTATATAAAATACAGAAAGAGGTTTTATCATGCAGCTTGTTCTTCCGTTTGAACATATGGCAAAGGCGGCGCAGTATATGGAGCCGTCGGTTTTTGAATATGTCCGCGAGGGCGAGATAGAGAGCTTTGAGAGCTTTGAAAAATTCAATTTTCTCGCCTTTGACTGGTACGATGTCCACAGCGAGCGCACCGAGGACTACAAGATGCTCGCCTATGTCAGCCGTGAGAATCTGATAATTTTCACCGAGGGCGCGGCGGGCGATACGGCAAAGAAGATAATGGACGGGCTCGCGGCGGAGAATCCGGAGCTCAAATCCGAGCAACTGCTTTACAGATTCTTCGTCCGACTTTTAAACGGCGATATGGACTGCCTCTCGAAGCTCGAGAATGAAATAGACGAATACGAAAATGTCTATCTTTTCAAGAGCGAGTCCGGCAAGGATGTTTTTGAAAAGCTGTCCGCTTGGCGGCGCGAGCTGTTGAGAATAAAGCGCTACTATGAGCAGCTGACCCTGATTTTTGACGAGGCTTCCGCAAACGACAACTCCGTATTCTCGAACGCCGCGGCGAAGCGATTCGCTATTCTCAAGAACCGCACCGACCGCTATCTTCAGACGGTGCAGAACCTGCGCGATGTCATAGAGCATCTTCAGGAGGAATATCAGGCGCAGCTGTCTATCCAGCAGAACGACCTGATGAAGCTTTTTACGGTCGTTACCGTTATCTTCCTGCCGCTGACTTTGCTCACGGGCTGGTACGGCATGAACTTTTCCGGCATGCCGGAGCTCAACTGGGAATATGGATATCTTGTGATAATTGTCGTGAGTATCGTGGTGCTCGTTGCGCTGATACTGTTCTTCCGCCGGAAGAAGTGGCTCTGAGATTTTGAAAAATTTTTGATTTGCCTATTGACAGGGTAGGCAATATGTGCTATATTGTATCCAACATACCGCCGAGGTAGGCGTATGAAAGGAGAGAATGTTATGAAAAAGACCGCCATGAACCGAATGAACCGCTGTAGCTGCGCCTGTTGTCAGTGCGCGTGTTTCGTCATGTCTTTTTCCGATATGTCCTCCAAATGCGGGTCGTTGAACTGATCCGACAAAACGGTTTTTGACCGGGGACACTCATCGGAGTTCCCCGGCTTTTTTATTTCGCCGCGGAACTCATAATCTTAACTTACTAACTTCAAAGGAGCAATTTATTATGTCAAAGATTTATACTTCAGCAGACCAGCTTATAGGAAAGACCCCTCTTCTCGAACTGACCCACATTGAAAAGAAATACGGACTCAAGGCGAAAGTGCTCGCAAAGCTCGAGTATTTCAATCCCGCAGGTTCCGTCAAAGACAGAATCGCCAGAAAGATGCTCGACGACGCAGAGGCGGCGGGCAAGCTCACCCCCGATTCTGTTATTATCGAGCCGACCTCCGGCAACACCGGTATCGGTCTTGCCTCCGTCGCCGCCGCGCGCGGATATCGCATAATTATCGTTATGCCCGAGACGATGTCCGTCGAGCGCCGCCAGCTGATGAAGGCATACGGCGCGGAGCTTGTGCTCACCGAGGGCGCAAAGGGTATGAAGGGCGCGATAGCCAAGGCTGACGAGCTCGCAAAAGAGATACCGAACAGCTTCGTGCCCGGTCAGTTTGTCAACCCCTCGAACCCCAAGGCTCACTATGAGACCACGGGTCCCGAGATTTTTGAAGACACCGACGGCGAGGTTGATGTCTTCGTCGCAGGCGTCGGCACCGGCGGTACTGTCACGGGCGTCGGCGAGTATTTAAAAGACAAGAAGCCCGACGTAAAAATCGTTGCGGTTGAGCCCGAAACCTCGGCAGTGCTCTCGACAGGTGTCGCGGGCGCGCATAAGATACAGGGCATCGGCGCTGGCTTTGTGCCCGATGTGCTCGACACAAAGGTCTATGACGAGATAATCCCCGTCAGCAACGAGGCAGCGTTCGAGACCGGCAAGCTTATCGGTAAGAGCGAGGGCGTGCTGGTCGGCATATCCTCGGGCGCCGCCGCTTATGCAGCAATAGAGCTTGCAAAGCGCCCGGAGAACGAGGGCAAGACGATAGTCGTGCTCCTGCCCGACACAGGCGACCGCTATCTGTCGACTCCACTTTTCCAGGACTGATAAATAATTTCCCCATAGGCTCCGGCTTTTCCACCGGGGCTTTCGGGCTTTTTTGAGAGGAAGAATATGAGCTTTAACCCCGATAACCCGCGCCGCAAGGCGCTCATCGCGATGAGCGGCGGAGTGGATTCGTCCGTCGCCGCTTATCTCGCGATTGAGAGCGGGCTTGACTGCATCGGCGTGACGATGAAGCTTTTTGATAACGAGGACGCAGGGATCAGCCGTGAAAAGAGCTGCTGCTCGCTCGAAGATACGGAATATGCGCGCGGCGTAGCTTACAGGCTCGGGATGCCGTATTATGTCTTTAATTTCACTGCGGATTTCAAAGAGCAGGTCATGCGCCGCTTTGTTGAAGCCTATGAGCGCGGTGCGACCCCGAACCCTTGCATAGACTGCAACAGATATTTGAAATTCGATCGCCTCTACCGCCGCGCAAAAGAGCTCGGCTGTGAATATGTTGTCACGGGTCACTATGCGCGAATTGAAGAAGAAAACGGCAGATTCCTGCTGAAAAAGGCTGTTGACCCGACAAAAGACCAGAGCTATGTGCTCTATTCAATGACGCAGGACGAGCTGCGGCATACGCTGTTTCCATTGGGCGGCATGACGAAAATGCATACGCGCGAGCTTGCGCGCAAGCTCGGCTTTTATAACGCCGACAAGCCGGACAGCCAGGATATCTGCTTCGTGCCGGACGGCGATTACGCCTCATTTATCCGCTCGTTTACGGGCAGGGATTATCCGCGCGGCGAGTTCGTTGACAAAAGCGGCAATGTGCTCGGTGAGCACCGGGGACTTATAGGCTACACCGTCGGTCAGCGCAAGGGGCTCGGAATAGCTCTGGGCGAGCCGAGATATGTGACCGCACTGCTGCCGGATAAAAACCGCGTCGTGCTCGGCAGCAATGAAGACCTGATGAGCCGCGAACTCGACGCGAAGAATTTCAATTTTATTGCCTTTGATACCCCGCCTGCGGAGTTCCGCGCGAGCGCGCGGGTCAGATACAGGCAGGCGGAGCAGCCCGCGACCGTGCGTGTCACTGGCGAAAACACAGTGCATATAACATTCGACGAGCCGCAGCGGGCAATAACCAAAGGTCAGGCGGTCGTCGTCTATGACGGAGATGTGGTTATCGGCGGCGGAGAGATCTGCTGAGTGCGAAACGGAGGAATATTTATGATGATATCAACGCGCGGACGCTACGCTCTGAGGGTGCTCGTTGACCTTGCGGAGCACAGCGGCGGTCTTGTCCCGATGAAAGATGTCGCGGCGCGCCAGGGCATCTCAAAAAAATATATGGAGCAGATAATGGCTCTGCTTGTAAAGGACGGATATGTTGAGGGCGTCCACGGCAAGGGCGGCGGATACAGGCTCGGCAGACCGCCGGAACAGTGCGTTGTCGGCGATATCCTGCGCCTGACCGAGGGCAGTCTCGCTCCCGTTGCGTGTCTTTCATGCGAAGAGCCGTGCGAGCGCGCGGACAGCTGCCGCACCATCGGGATGTGGCGCAGGTTCGAGGAGATAACGAACGAATACTTTGACGGTATAACAATAAGAGACCTGATGAAAACCGAATAATAAAAAAAGCCGCGTTCGGTTTTTAATTCGGACGCGGCTTTTGCATATAAAAAAGGCTCCCGCCCGTTTGGGTGAGAGCCTTGATTTTGTTTGGTGCTGTTACAGCAGTTTTTTAGCCGATCTTAACGGTGTAGTCAACAATGCCGTGAAGGGTATCAACGCTTGCGGGGATGCCGATAACCTTGACGCCAAGGTTGTTAACATTGACGTTGACCTTGTAGTGCCATGTGCCGCTGACGATCTTGCCGGTGTTGTTGTCAATCTTAACGGTGACATAAGCGTGATCGTAAGTGAGCTTTATGTTCTCGATACCGGAAGTTACGCTAACGCCGGGAAGCTGATCAAGAGCGTTCTGGACGTTGCCGAGAGTACCGATCGAACGGCCGACAGGACCCTTCGAAGTGCTCTCCTTCGGGCCGTCAGTCTGAGGATTGACGTCGAAGTAAACAGTGGTATATTTACCGTCGTTGGTCGCCTTAGCGTTCTTGACGTCGGTCGGGAGAACATCGCCGTGGTCGCCTGCGGGGATGTAGTTTGTCTCGGTCGAGTTCTTCTCAAGAGCACTCTTCGCGATGCCCTCAAAGGAACCGAGAATCTTACCAAGTCCGCCGGTGCCCTCAAGCTTCTCGAGCTTCATGGTCTGCTTGCCCTTGGGGGGATTCTTTACGGTTGCGTTAACAGCCTTGTTGTAGAAAGCTACGACTGCCTTAGCGTCGGTGGAGTTGAGACCCTTTTCGGTGTTGCCGGTCTGAGCGCCGCCCTGAGAGCCGCCCTGGCTGCCTGCTGCCTGCGAGGGAGCCTCGACGGGCTTGCCGGAAGCGTCGGTGGAAACTTCGGAAGCGTCGTTGCTTACGTCGGTGCTGTCGGCTGCGGAAGCGTCTACGGGAGTAGAGCCGTCGCCGTTGTCGATGACCTCTCCGCCTGCGGAGGAGGGATCGGTTGTGGTCACGCCGTCATCCTTGCTCTTGCAAGCTGCAAAAGCGAAGACCATAGCGAGAACCATGATGAGTGCAAGAATTCTCTTCATTTGGTTGTGCTCCTTTTAACATTTTTCTTGATTTTGTGAATAATTTGTTTCACAGTATTTTTAGTTTACTCTAAAATAACCAAAAAGTCAAGAAAAACAACGCTGCAAATTATAACAATTTTGTAACATACGGCTGGAAATAACTTGACTTTCGGGTATAAGCACATATAAAATGTATGCAGAGATTTAAAAAAGTATGAGCCGCAGGGCGAAAGGAATTTGATAAAATATGCTTGAGAGAAGCGAATGGATAAAAGGATGCGAAAAGAATTTGCGTGGCGGTACGGTGTTTCTGAAAAACTTTCGGTGCGCCGCCAAAGCAGAAAAAGCAATATTGGAAATAACTGCACTCGGCGTATATGAGGCAAAATTAAACGGCGAGCGGGTAGGCGACTTTATCCTTGCTCCGGGCTGGACTTCTTATTCAAACAGGCTTCAGGTGCAGAGCTACGATGTGACAAATATGCTGAAGACCGAGAATTCGCTCGAGGTGACGGTCGGGCAGGGCTGGCGCGCCATCGCAAACAAACGCGACGGCAGCGACTTTTTGGGCTATCGCGACACTGCGCTCATCGCCGAGTTGACCATTGTCTATGCCGACGGCAGTACGGAGAGCATCGTCACCGACAGCTCGTGGACTGCGCGCGAGAGCAAGCTGAGATATACAAATATATATGACGGCGATATCTATGACGCGACTTTCGAAGCGGGGAGCGCGAGGCACTGCATCTGCGTCGATCTCGAAAAAGATATGCTTATCCCGCAGGAGGGCGAAAAAATAGTCGAGCATGAGCGGATGCCTGCTTTGCAGATAATAAAAACCCCGGCAGGCGAGACGGTCATTGACTTCGGTCAGAACATGACGGGCTATGTCGAGTTCAGGATAAAAGGCACTCCCGGCGCGCAGGCGACAATCTCCCACGGCGAGACGCTCGACCGCGACGGCAATTTCTACAACGCCAATTATCGTTCGGCGGACGCGCAGATAAAATTTGTCTGCGACGGCGAGGAGCACACATATAAAAGCGCTCTCACCTTTTTCGGCTTTAGATATATCCGCCTTGAGAATTGGCCGGACGAGGTAAAAAAAGAGAACTTCACGGCGGTAGTTGTACACTCGGATATTCGCAGGACGGGTTATTTCGAGTGCTCGGACGAGACGGTAAACAAGCTTTTCAGGAATATAATATGGGGTCAGAAGAGCAACTTCCTCGATGTCCCGACCGACTGCCCGCAGAGAAACGAGCGACTCGGCTGGACGGGTGACGCACAGGTGTTTGCCCGCACGGCGAGCCTCAATTTCGATGTTGAGCGCTTCTTCGAAAAGTGGCTTCACGATCTCGCCGCCGACCAAGGGCGCGACGGCTGCGTGCCGCATGTCATACCGAATATATTTGACGACATGGGCGGCTCGAGCGCGTGGAGCGACGCGGCGGTCATCTGCCCGTGGGAGATATACAGAACCTACGGCGACAAAAAAGTGCTCGAAGACCAGTTTGATTCGATGAAAGCGTGGATAGACTGGATGCACGAGCGCAGCGAAAACGGAAAACGCTCCGGCGGATTCCACTTCGGCGACTGGCTCGGACTTGACTCCCCGGAGGGCAGCTACAAAGGCTCAACTCCTGACGATCTCATCGCCACGGCATACTATAAATATTCGACCGAGCTATTTATAAAGGCGGCGCACGCGCTCGGCAGAGATGTATCTGAATATGAGAATATCCCCGCAGAGGCAGCGGCAGCGTTCAGGCGCGAATATATGGAAAACGGCAGGGTGAAAAACGCCACGCAGACCGGCTGCGTGCTCGCGCTCTATTTTGATATCACAGACGACAGGGCGGCGACCGCCGCTCAGTTAAACGAGCTTGTGAAGCGCGCGGGGCACCTTGAAACCGGCTTCGTCGGCACGCCGTATCTTCTCCACGCGCTCAGCGACAACGGCTGCGCCGAGACGGCATATGATCTTCTGCTTCGGCGCGAATATCCCTCGTGGCTATATCCCATATCAAAGGGCGCGACGACCGTCTGGGAACACTGGGACGGCATAAAGCCCGACGGCACGATGTGGAGCACCGACATGAACTCGTTCAATCACTATGCCTACGGCGCGGTCGCGGACTGGATGTACGGCGCGGCGGCGGGAATAAACTCCGACCCCGACCGCCCGGGCTTCGAGCATATTATCTTCCGCCCCGTGACAGACAGGCGGCTCGATTTCGTCAAGGCTTCGATTGACACGCGCCGCGGCACCGTCAAGAGCGAGTGGAGACGCGAGAACGGCAGGATAAAATATATCTTCAACGTCCCCGAGGGCTGCTGCGCGTCGGTCGTTATCGGCGGAGAAAAGCACGAAGTCGGAGTGGGCACACACGAGTTTTTTGAATGATAATTTCCCGGCTTGCCGCTGTTTTCGGTGAGCCGGGAAATAAATTTCAAGAAAAATTTGAAAATCTTGTCCTACTTTGCAAAAAATATATTGACAAATCGCTTGCGATATAATATAATAATCAAGCCTTGTCGGATGACGAGGCTCACATATGGCGGCATAGCTCAGTTGGCTAGAGCATTCGGTTCATACCCGGAGTGTCGTTGGTTCGAATCCAACTGCCGCTACCAATTTTGGCCCGGTGGTCAAGAGGTTAAGACACCGCCCTTTCACGGCGGTAACACGAGTTCGATTCTCGTCCGGGTCACCAGAGCCACCAAACAGATGTCGCAATCGGCAGATCAGAAATTCGTTCGGTCTGGATTCTGACATCTTTATTTTTTAGGACGCGTAGCTCAGCTGGTTAGAGCGCTTGCTTCACACGCAAGAGGTCCACGGTTCGAGTCCGTGCGTGTCCACCAGAAAAAAGCACTTGCGTTTGCAAGTGCTTTTTTCAACGAAATAAATCCCTTTCGGGATTTGTGAAATGCCCTGCGGGCGTGAAATACGCCTGCGGCGTGTGAAATCGCTGCGGCGGTGAGGATTTATTTCATTTCACTTGATGCGAAGCATCAAATTTCACAATTCACGCAGTGAATTATTTCACGTCGAGCACGGCGAGACATTTCACTTTACGAAAGCCCGATTCGGAGATTACGCTGCGGCGGTGAGAACTTTGCCGAGCTTTCAACCGAGTGCCTGCAAATGCGGGCGCTCGGTTCGTTATATGTATTTTATGCGTATCGGCTTATTGAGTCTTTTTGCCTCTTGTATCATTGAAAATGTACCTTTGCTTTTCCCGTCCCAGAAGCAAATAACATAATCACATACCGCTGCCATATGACGGTTTCTTAAAGATCCTGCGGCTCGCCCAAAGTGAGTCCAATCCGCCTTGTAAATTTCAAAATCCATTTTGTTCTCTGCGGCATAACGCAGTCCCAACATATCAGCTCCGCGACAACCGCCGGAAACGATAATTATTGTGAATTGATTCCTGATATTTCTCAAGCACATATCTATATATTCTTTTGCTTGAGAGTAGTCGAAGTAGTCCCTGCATCCGGCAATGACAACACGCTTATCCAAAGTATTCACAGCCCAAGTATATATTTATATAAATATATACTTCAACAAGTGAATTGTCAAGCGCGTATATCCCTAATAAAATGTACTTGAAAAGGGGATACTGCTGTTATGATAAAACTCACGCTTGATACGACCTTGCAAAAACTGAATATCAGCCGATATGAGCTTGCCAAGCGGACGGGTATACAGTATCAGATAATCGATAACTACTATAAAAACCGCGTCAAACGCTATGACAGCGATGTGCTCGACAGAATATGCACCGCACTCGGATGCGGAATAGAGGATCTAATAGAATACAGCAAATGAAAAACCCGGAGCCGATTTTCGACTCCGGGCTGTTTTCATCTCTGTTGATTATTCTGCAAATGTTCTGTGTGTGCTGTCCAAAAGATATCCGTATTGTGCGAATGAGCCGTCGGCTTTTATAATTATGACTGACTGGTCGGTCGAACTCAGCTTTTTGCAGTCTGTGCAGACAACGGTTCCGTTTAGTTCGCTGTTGCCGAGCCCAAAGTCTTTGCCATATGCCAATGCGTTGCCCTGCGCGTCTAATGCCACGGTTCCGGAGCAATATGAAACGGCTGATTTTATCCCGTGTGCGAGTTCATCGGGAGTTGATGAGAGCACATCGGCTGCTTTAAAGCTGTTTTTGGTGGTGTAGCGAAGAAGAACACCGTCTGTTCTTACTATGCTGATTACGGTTTCGGACATGCCGTCGTGCGATGACTGAGCAATTGATACTTCGGCTACATTCTGCGCCGACTCGGTGACGCTGCCGGAAGAATCCGCGACACATAGCCTGCCGTCGGTCGTTACTATGAGTATTTCGTTGCTTTCGGGGGCAAGCTCAAAGCTTTTTACCGACTTCATCAGCTCGGTGAAAGCGGAGGAATCGTCAAGCGAAGAAAATCCGAATCTGCCGTCGGCTGTGAGAAGATATACGCGCTCGCCGGACGGTCTCGCACAGAAAATGTTGTCCGCGAATTTTGCGGGTGTGCTATAGCTCTTTGACTTTGATGAAAAAACATATGCCTCTTTGCCATTTGTGATAACTGCGCCGCCGTCGCGGGAGAGCCAGACCGATGCGGCATTGTGTCCGCTGTACAGGCTGACGAACTTGAGCTCGCGCCCGGAGTTATACAGATTGCGGTATCTTTTAGGCTTTGCGATGCCGAGCGAACCGCCTGCCGCATCGTCGAGAGAGCCGTTTATATACACATCGCCGCTTTTTGTTACGATAGCCGTTCGACTAAAACTCTGCGCGGCTGATATTATCCCGTCTTTTCCGTTATATATATGAAGTCCCAAAGTTGAAAAGAAAATCAGATATATTATTGCCAACGCTAAGATAACTGCTGAAATTGAAATAACTGTAACTTTCTTGCTTTTCATACTTTAGCTCCTTTCGGGTCACTTATTTCGAGCTAAATATAGCATGAAAGATATAATCTGTCAATATAGAAAAACATCCGGCTGAATTTGACTTCAACCGGATGTTTTGATGCGTTTTTATCTCATCTCTTCAATATGATATATATATTCGAGCGAGCTCAGCGCTTCGATTATCTCTTTGTGCGTCTTGTATTTTTTCAGCTCCGTGCTGTTTATCGTTATCGTTATCGTATAGACGCTCAGTCCCGAGCCGACATACGCGAGGTTCGATTCTATGTCGTCTATCCTCAGCCCGAGGCGGCGTATGACCGAGACGAAGTCCTGAAGATATTCGCTGCTCTTGAGCTCGAGGTGGATCTCAAAGTGGTTCGAGCGGTTCTTGAGGTATATCTCAAGCGACGGGAAGCAGGCGAGGATGCAGAGCAGGAAAACATAGACTATGACGGTCACGGTATAGAGTCCCGCGCCGATCGTGAATCCGAGGATTCCGCAGGCCCAGAGTCCGGCGGAGGTCGTCAGTCCCTTTATCTGATTGCGGGAGCTGAACAGTATCGAGTTGCCGCTGACCATCGCGGTGCCGATTATCGTTGCCCCCGATAGCACGGGCACGCTGAACGAGTAGCTCGTCATGAGATATATGTCGAGTATCATCGAGACGGTCGAGGCAAAGGAGATGAGCACGAAGGTGCGCAGTCCCGCGGAGTGACGCTTGCTCGAACGTTCGCAGCCTATGACTGACGCGAATATGACAGCCACCGCTATCCTGAGTATTATCGAATATGTGTTGAGTTCCATTGACCATTCGCCGAGCAGACGGGCGATAGGGTCCGAGAGGGCAAATGCGGTTATTCCGTTCATCTTCTTCTCCTCCTGTTCTTTCTGCTTCTGTCCATGCTCATGCCCGCGAGCAGATACTGCTCGTCTGCGGCTTCGGAGAAAGCCTGCTCGTCTTCGTAGTAGGGATTCTCGTGCTTGGGCAGGTCGTTCTGTATCGCCTGGATGCGTTCTATGAGCAGTTCGACCTTGCTCTTCTGATGTCCGTCCTCCGCGATTTCGACTATGTCTTCGAGCTTGTTGGAATAGGACTTCGAGAGGTAGAGCGAGAGCTTCGCGCAGCCGGGGCCGATGAGCTCATACAGGACGCTCGACGCAAGTATTATTGTTTCAAGCGCACTGCCGGACGCGCCGCCGAGCGTTCGCGCACCCATCGCGGCGAGACCTATCGCAACGCCCGCCTGCGGGATAAGCGCGAGGCCGAGGTAGTTGCGGACGAGGCGATTTTTCTTTGTTATGAGACAGCCGAGGAACGCGCCGGCGTATTTGCCGATGATTCGCGTGAAGAAGTAGCACACGCCGACAACTATCAGCGGCACGCGGCCGATTGACGACGAGCTGTCGAAGAGCGCGCTGAGATTGAAGTTGAGTCCCGAGCGCACGAAGAACAGCAGGAGTATCGGCGGGCTGAAATAGTTGAGCTGCTTGAACAGCCGCTCATCGTCCGAAAGGTTGATGTAGACCATGCCCATCGCCATGCAACCGAGAAGTGGCGAAACATCGAGCAGGGTGCATATTCCGCAGAACGAGAACAGCAGCGCAATTGAGACTATCAGCCTGTTGTCCGTCGAACGCTTCTGAAGCAGGAGCTTCAATATCAGTCCGAACAGGCAGCCTATAGCGAACACGAGAAGGTTGAGCCCGATGGGCTTCAATACGCTGCCCGCGCTGAAATGACCCGATGCGTTCGCGAGTGCTACAGATATCGCGGCGCTGTATGCGACGAGTCCGACAACATCGTCGAGCGCAACGACCTGGAGCAGGGTGTCAACAAAGTCGCCCTTTGCGTGGGTCTGGCGTATCGTCATGACCGTTGACGCGGGCGCAGTTGCCGAGGCGAGCGCGCCGAGCACGAGCGAGAAGTTAATATCCAGCCCGAGAATGAAGAACGACACGATGAAAACGATAACCGATGCAAGGCACGCTTCGAGCACAGTTATCACAACGACTTTTCCGCCGTTCTTTTTAAGAGTCGAAAAGCGGAAGAACTCGCCGGTGCTGAACGCGATGAACGCGAGAGCGATATCGTTCAGAAAGTCCATGCCCTCAACGATGTTCTGCGGCACAAGATTCAATACATACGGTCCGAGCAGGATGCCGGAGAGTATGTACGCCGTGACATTAGGCAGCCGGAGCCGCTTTGTGATGCGCGTCATCGCAAAGCCCGTTATCAGCATCAGAGCCACCGAGATGATAATTCCCGCGACGGGGGAGGTGATGTTGAAGGTTTTGTAGAGTGAGTTAATCAATTTCCCTTATTCCTCGTTTCCTTTCAGAGAGTAAAAAAGCAACCGCCGGGAGAGCTTTTCCGTCCGGCGACCGATAAATATTGCAAATTTGTTTTTTAATATCTCTTGTGATTTACTATATAATATGATATACTCAACCTGTAATAAAATCAAATTATTTTAATTTTGATTTTCAAAAACTTTTTTTATGGTGAGTATATGTTAGACAATAAAACCGAAACTTTGATAGCAGTTGCGGAGCAGAAAAACTTTACAAGGGCGGCTGAAGCACTCTCTCTGACTCAGCCTGCGGTCAGCCATCAGATAAGCCAGCTCGAACAATCCCTCGGCGCGAAGCTGTTCAATCGCAAGAAAGGAGAGCTGACATTGACGCAGGAAGGGGAGATTGCGGTTCGCTACGCGCGTATTCTGACTTCGATGGATCAGAAGATGCATATGGAGATAGCGGACTCCAAGCGCAACATAAAGAAGCTGCGAATAGGTCTGACCCACACCTCCGAAAGTACATTTGCAACCGAGGTTCTCGCCCGCTACGGCAATGAATATCCAAATGTAAGCATTACTGTTTTTACAGATACTATAAAAAATCTTTATGATATGCTTGACAATTTTGAGATCGATCTCGCAATAACGGACGGAAAAGTGTCGAATCCGTCGCTCAATTCCGTCATGATAGACACGGACTATCTCGTTTGCATCATGTCGAACAACAATCCGCTCGCAAAGCACTCGATGATAACTTTAAACGAGCTGCGCCGCGAGAGGCTCATCCTGCGTCTGCCGACTTCGTCAACGCGAATGCTGTTTGAAGCGACGCTCGAGAGCCACAACGAGTCAATAGACGACTTCAATGTTATCCTTGAAGTCGATAACGTCACGACGATAAAAGACCTTGTGCAGAAGGACTTCGGCGTGTCTATACTTGCAAAGAGCGTGTGCCTCAGAGAAGTCCGCAAGAAGAAGCTGACGATAGTTCCGATAGAAAACCTCAGCATGGCGCGCGAGACGAATATAGTCTATCACAAGAGCTTCGCCCATACCGAGGTGCTCCAGGATATAACCCAGCTCTATCACGACACGAAAAAGCACTATCTTGTGTAAGTGCAAACCATGCACTGCACAGTGCTGTATTATATATTTTAAGCGCAAATAAAACGCCGCCGGTAAGCTTTTATGCTGTGCCGGCGGCGTTTGAGTTTATATTTGATTTTATGCTATGACTGTGCTTGCCTGTTTGTCGGTGGGAACAAGACCGATGTAGCTCTGACCGGGGTTGAGCTTGAGTTCGCTTCCGTCGGACGAATAGAGCGTGAGCATATCGTCCGGACCGCCCTTTTTCCAGGTTATGTTTTCATATGCGCCGTTCGAGAGATAAACGCCGCTGCCGCCCGTCAGATCCATATCAACGCAGCCGGAGGAGTCGCCCATGAGCGAGACCGGGCAGTAGAGAATAACAACATTCTTGACTGCCATCTGCTTGCCGTCCGCGTCGGTCATCGGCGCGCCGTTGATGTCGTTGAGATAGAGCCCGTCCTGCGCCGAATAAGTAAATGAGTGGTTGCAGTATGACGAAAAAACTATGTCTATTCTTGAGCATGCGCCGCCGGCGGGAGTGCGCGGTGAGCTCTCGGAAACAAATGCAAAAGGCTTCTGATAACCGGATTTGATATCGCGGCGGATGTCGAGCTTTGTAAGACCCTTGTCAATCGCCTCGCGGGTCGTGTATCCGCGGTGCTCAATGGCTACATTGGTGCGCTCCTTGTCGCGGAAGAAATATCTGCCGAGATATGAACGCCCGTCGAGGTCGTCGACATCGCGCTCGTTTATCGCCGAATAGGCGTATTTGCTGCCGCCCCAGTGGACGAATATTGCGTCAAGTCCCTCGGCTATCTCGACGAAGTCGTGCCTTGCGCTTCTGAGCGAGCCGACCTTGTCGGGAATCTTGTTTATGTCGGAATAGAGCCAGAGCATTCTCGTAATGCCCGCCTCGGTCACGCCCTCAAACACGATATCGGGGGTGCAGAGTCCCCACTGCGGGCGAGCGGGCTTCGAGTTGTTGACAACTATCGCTATAGGGCGTTTGCCCTGCGCCTTGAAGCCGGAGAGTCCGGTCAGCGGGTCGATGTCCGCCGCTTCGA
>CAVAWW010000038.1:0-20812 GCA_963592475.1 bacterium | reverse complement strand
GCTCGTGCGTCTTGCTTCGCAAGCCGTTCCCTCGCTTCTCTAAGAAAGCTTTCAAACACTGCGGCGCGGCTATTGGAAACCTGATTATAAAGGTCGGCTGGGTCACTCGTCTTCACTTTGATATGGCTCAAGCGATACAGTTCCCAATTTATATGCCCACCCCACAAATAAATTATAAGCCGAGCCGCAACAGGTTGAACTGCTGCGGCTCGGTTGTTTTATCCGTTCCTTTGCAAATAATTTTTACTGTGTTCTGAGTATCTCCTCGAGCTCGTCGGCGGTGATATCGCCGCCTGCGCTCTCTTCTTTGAGCAGACCGTTGTAGCGGCCTATCCAATAGGGCATGATGAGATTGTATGAGCCGTTGACGCCGATCCTGTCCTCCCCTTTTCCCTGGCGGGCGTGGAAGAAGTCGGTGCCCGTGCTGCCGCGCTCGTCCATCGCAACGGCGTAAGGTATCGGCTTTTCTGTATTTTTATACCAAAGCATGCCGTCCTCTTCGCGGGCGTCGGGGCGAGTGGTGTTGTCGATAAATATCTCGCGGGAGCTGACGGGATAGCGCGAAGCCTGCCATGCAAGAACATCTTTGCAGGGTCTGCCGAATGCGTCGTATTTCTCCTCGTCGGGATACATCAGCTGATAGACGAGCGACCACTCTATATCGCGCCCGTATTTTTCGAGCCTCCACCAGCAGTCCGCGCCGCGCCTGAACTTTTCGAGCAGTATCGGATCATCCTCGAGCTGCGACATGGTGTAATAGACTATCGCCGCCATGCGCGTGTCGGAATAGTTCATCGTCTTGACGACCATCGGGAACAGCGTCTCGGAGTCAAGCTCCTCGTTGTGCAGAAATTCTTTTATCTTGTTTTCATATCGCTCGTAGTGCTCGCAGGCGAGATCGGCGTAGCGATAGGGCTCTTCGAGCGCGAGCTTGCGGTATTCTTTATCCCAGCGTTCGTTGCCTGTGACATGATGCGCGACTTTAAACAGCTGGAGCAGGATCATCGTGCCGAGCGGTCCGTCCTCGTAGCCCTCGCAGTCGCGGTTGAGATAATATTCCCTCGTCATGCGCGCCCATGAGGTCGGCTGACCGCCTGCGTCTGTGTGGGCATAGTCATTGTCCGCGAAGTGGCGGGCGTGGCGTTCGGCTATCGTCGCGATTATCTCGCGGAGCTCCGGGTCATCCTCGCCGAGTATGTCATAGGCGAGCTGCCATATCGCATAGTGTCCGGTCAGCTCATCGTTCGAGGTGTCGCATTTATAGACTATATCGTCGTCGCCCCAGTGCTTGCCGGTCGCGGGATCAACCTCGTCCGCATAGAGACGGCGCAGGCGCTCGGGTATTTCGAGCGAGCTGTCAACAGTCAGCAGTCCGGGCAGATCGTCGCCCTTGTCGCTGCTCGTGGGCACGCGCACACTGACTAGCTTTCCATCTGGGTCATAGACTTTTTTGAAGAAAACGCCGTCATGGAACGGTATCGGGTCATTGACAGGGTCGGTGACATGATAGGAGCGCGCTATATAGCCCTCGACATTGCGGAAGACTATCTCAGGCACTGCGTCGCGCTCCGCCCAGTCGTCTTCATCGACGGGACCGAGCTCGGCATGGATAAAGCCTGCGGGTCCGACATCGGGGATATTCAATTTTCCCTCTCTGCCGCGCTTGAGATAGCCTTTTGAGGCGCGGTTTGTGCCGGGCTCGTTGTAGCGGACAAATGCCGCGACCTTGCCCTTCCACGAGGGTATGTATTCGAGCAGGAGTATCGCCTCGGTCCAGCGGGTCGCGACCTTGCGTGCGTGCTCGACCTGTTCGGGAGTATATTTCGGGTCGTTCTTCATCACGCCGTAGCGGCAGATGTCGCCCATCGCGACAAGGGCAGTCCAGAGTCCGTCGTTGTCGGACTCATGGGGCTCCCAGCGGTTTCTCTCGGCGCTCCAATCAGTGCCGCTGAGCATTCCGCGGCGCTGAACGATTCTCTCGTCCATGGCGGAATGAAGATTCGCCTTGTGCTCGACCGAGAGCATACGCATTTCAATATGCGACACTCCGGTTTCGGTCAGCACCCATACGCCGTTGCTGCCGTCAGGCTCAACAGCTTTGACATTATTATCAAACATGCAGGCGTTGGCTCTGAAGCACTGTACGCGGTCGAGCTCGTCTTTTTCGCTCTCGTCCACGCGCCAAAGTCCCTCATTCGTGCCTATCCAAAAAACATTCTTGCCGTCAACGCAAAAGCAGGTAACATCGCCGGGAGCTATAAACTCCGGCAGGCGTTTATTTTCATTTTCGCCGAGCTCATTTTTCGGCAGAGCCTCAAGTTCTGCCGCCTTTTCGGGTCTCTCTTCTTTTTTGTACCGCATCGCAACGCGCATCAGACGCGCTGAAAGCGAAGCCGGTTTTCCGTGATAATCATGTTTCATCGGCGTTCCTCCTGAGATAAATTTACACATTGTATATTATATCAGAGTTACGCCCCATGAGTAAAGCCTTTTTCCGATTCTCCGCAAAAGTATCAATCCCAAATCCATTTGGAAAAATATGTGTTTTGATAATAAATGACTCTCTCTGTCCTCTCCCCGTCAGAAAAAATATGCTGCGAGCCAAACTGCTCGACTTCGCTGAAGCCGCGATTTTTCATATATTCCGCGAACAGCTCGTAGTCCGGTCGGGCGACAACTACTCTCGGCGAGCGTTGTATTTCAACATATTCCCTGTCGGCAGCCGTCACCTGCACAAATCCGTTGGCGGCAGCAAAGAAATTCGCCGTGCCGAATTTTGCGGATGATATAAGACTGCCGCCGAGCAAAAAGATGATCAACAGAACTGCCGCAAATGCGGATATCACAATATGTCTTTTCCTGTTGATCTTCCCTGCAAAAGCTTTGAGCCGCTTTTCGTCATCATTTTCCGCATCCGAAACGGCAGACTCAATAGCATCGGCGACTTTCAGCTTTTCGAGCTCCGCGCGGCACTCGGCGCACCCGATAAGATGCTCTTCAACGAAAGATGCCGTGTCCGCGCTCACCATTTTATCAGCATACAGCGGCAGAATATCGCGAATGATATTGCACTCATTTCTCATTTTCGTTCTCCTCCAATCCTGTTCTTATCATGCCGCGCGCCCGATGATAAGTGACACACGCCCAGTTTTCGGTTTTGCCGAACAGCTCGCCTATCTGCTTATAGCTGAGCTGCGCAAATACGCGCCACATAAACACCTCTCTGTACGGGTCGGGAATAGAGCGCAGGATTTTCCGCACTCTCATTGCCTCATCGCGCTTCAATATCTGCTCTTCGGCGTTTCCTTCAAAGGCGGGCAGATTGAAGAGAACGGAATCATCGACGCTATCCGTCCGAGCGGATTTTTTGAGATAAGTATAATAGCAGTTTTTTGCTATCTGACACAGCCAAACGCGGATGTCGCACTCGCCGCGAAAGCCTTTTATCGAACGCATGGCCTTATAGAAAGCTTCGCTCGTGATATCTTCGGCTATATCCTCGCTGCCCGAGAGTCGTTTGATATAAAGGAACACATCGTCGAAATAATCGCGGTATATTTTTTCAAACTCAGTCACTCTGCCGCCTCCTTTCATATATAAGACTGCGCTAAACTCAAAATCTTACAAAATTTTTAAAGCGGCAATTAAATTTTTAACCGCCGCTTTTGCTTTTATTTTAAATTTAAATAATCACGCGGCCGCGAATATATATTCGTATATCACATATGCGTGTATCATGCTGCCCGCGACCATGAATATATGGAACGGCACATGGCACCACGGGTGTTTTCTGCCTATGGCGCAGAATATCGAACCGAAGAGGTAGACCGCGCAGCCGAGCACCAAAAGCAGGAGCGCGCGGAGATTTATCTCGTCTATAACCGCAAGCGAGCAGGAGAGCATCACCGCGCCGGCGATTATATACACTGCGACGCACGCGGCTTTCGTCTTTTGGAAAAAGAACAGCTTCGCGATAAAGCCGAACAGCACGCTTCCCCAGCCGAGCAGGAGCACTACGGCACAGCAGATTTTATTGTGATTATAAAGCGTTATGAGTGAGCACGGGGTCGCCGTGCCCGCGAGCAGCACGGGGATAACCAGATGATCGACAAGACGGGCTGTCCGCTTCGCTTCGCCCTGCGGCAGACCGTGGTAGACCGCCGACGAGCCGTAGAGCAAAATAATCGAAAGTCCGTAGACGACGGCCGCTGCCGTATATCTCGCACTGCCCAAGGGCAGGGCTTTTTTTATCAGCAAAACGAGCACTGCCGCGCCGAAAATCGCGCCGAGCGCGTGAGTGGCGCAGTTCAGCGCGTCCTGCGCCTTCGTGTATTCTATAAGCTCAACGCTGTCTTTGTTTTTCATATATTAAGCCTCTGTTTCGCGCATGAAAATATCCGCCGCAAGAAAGCTCGCGGCGGATAGTCTGAGCTGTGATTATCAGATGTTCTTGAGCAGGTTCGGGAGTCCCTTGGCAACGGCGGGGATCGCCTTGCCTATAAGGACGAGTATGCCGCGTCCCATGGGCTTCTTGTCGTTGAGGATATCTAGAAGCTGATGTCCGAGCTCCTCGCTGAACACGCCCATGCTCATGGAGACGAAGTTCTTGACGGGGGTCTGGAGCGCGATGGAGCACGCCATGCCCTCGCTGCCGACGAACTTGCGCAGCATCTTGCAGAGCTTCGCGCCGTTCTTGCCGCAGGCGGAGTCCTCGAGAGTGTTCGCAAAGGTCAGATTCGGATAGTCGTGAATCTCACTTTCGGGAATCTCATGGCCGAGAAGAGCTTTGAACTGCTCATCCGGAACGTTCATGATATCTGCCGAATAATAAGCGGGCATGGTCTCTCTGAGATCCTTGACGGGGGCGTCAACGGTGCTCTCGACCTTTACGCTGCCCTCGAGGCGAATATCGCGGCTCGATGCGCCGACGAGAAGCTTATAATTATCCGTCTCAACATGCCAATCACCGAGATCGACATCGTAGAACGCGAACGCGCGCTTGCTAAGCTCGATTTCGACTTCTTTCTCTTCGCCCGCCTTGAGGAAGACTTTCTTGAAGCCCTTGAGCTCCTTCTCGGGACGGAAGATGGTGCTGTTTTCCTGGGCAACATAGAGCTCGGCAACCTCTGCGCCGTCTCTGTCGCCGGTGTTCTTTATCTTGAACGAAACCTTGAGAGTGTCGGTATCCTTGATGCTGTCCGCAGAGACCTTGAGGTCGCTGTACTCAAAAGTGGTGTAGGACAGACCGAAGCCGAACGGGAACAGGACATTCTTCTTCGCGGTGTCATAGTAGCGGTAGCCGATATACAGACCCTCGCGATACTCGACAGTTGCGGTATGTCCGGGGAAGTTGTTGTAGCAGGGAGTGTCCTCGAGTGAGAACGGATAGGTCTCGGCAAGCTTGCCGGAGGGGTTGACATCGCCGAAAAGGATATCGGTGACTGCGCTGCCGCTCGCCTCGCCGCCGAGGTAGCTGTTGAGCAGAGCCTTTGTCTCGCCTATCCACGGCATCTCGACAACTGCGCCGCCCGCAAGGACGACAACGATGTTCTCGGTAACTCCGCGTATAGCGCTGAGCAGAGCGACATGCTCGGGCGGGATGCGAAGATGGGTTCTGTCAAAGCCCTCAGACTCGAACTCGTCGGTAAGACCGATGAACAGCACTGCGACATCCGCTTTCTTTGCAGCCTCAACTGCATTGGCTATGTAAGTCTCGGGAGAATTTTTCTTCTCCTTCTTCGTCATCGCGTAGCCGTCGGCATAGATAACATCGATGCCCTCTTCGAACATAGTGTTATATGCGCTGTCGATTTTTATAGAGTTGACAAGAGAGCTGCCGGCGCCCTGATGACGCGGCTTCTTTGCCATCTGGCCGATAACTGCGACCTTTGCCTTCTTGCTCAGGGGCAGGATATTGTCGTCGTTCTTGAGAAGCACCATGCTCTCGCGCGCAATCTTGCGTGCCGCCGCGTGATGCTCGCCCGCATTGTAGCCCTTGCCGTCCGCAAGAACTTCCTTTGCGCGCATGATAACATCAACAACGCCGTCGACCATCTCATCGAGGAAGTCCTCGCTGATCTCGCCGCGCTTGACTGCGTCATATATCTTTCTGTTGCCGTCGCCGTTCGAGGTGGGCATCTCGAGGTTCTGACCTGCGAGCAGACCGAGAACACGGTCGTTCTCTGCGCCCCAGTCGGTGACTATCATGCCCTCAAAGCCGAAATCATGGCGGAGGACATCGGTAAGGAGCCACTTGTTTTCTGCGCCGTAGACGCCGTTGAGGCGGTTATACATGCACATGATGGTCCAGGGCTGAGACTCCTTGACGGCTATCTCATAAGCGGTGAGATATATCTCGCGCAGGGTTCTCTCGTCAACAACTGCGCTGACGGTCATTCTGCGGGTCTCCTGACTATTGACCGCGTAATGCTTGAGCGAAGTACCGATACCCTTGGACTGAACGCCGTTTATGAAAGCGGCGGACATTTTACCGGCAAGATAAGGATCTTCCGAGAAATACTCGAAGTTTCTGCCGCAGAGGGGCGAACGCTTCATGTTCGTTCCGGGGCCGAGCAGGACGGAGACCTTCTCCGCTATGCACTCCTCGCCGAGGAGCTCGCCCATGCCGTAGATAAGCTCGGGATCCCATGAGCAGGCGGTCGTGGCGGCGGTGGGATAGCAGACTGCCGGAATACCGCCGAGCAGCGCATCCATGCCCTCGCCCTTCTTATCCTTCTTCTTGGGTTCGTCCTTATCATGGGTGCCTACGCTGTTGCGTATGCCGTGAGGGCCGTCGCTCCAGAGTATGGAAGGGATGCCCAGACGCTCGATGGACGCGGTGTGCCAATAGTCGCTGCCGGAGCAGAACGCGACTTTTTCTTCCAGCGTCATCTGCGAGATGAGATCTGCGTGTTTCATTAAAAAACCTCCAATTTTCACTTGATATTTATAAAAATGAGTTAGTTTCAAATGAGTCTACGCGTGTCGGACGCACGCCATATAAAGCGATTATATCATACATCCGAATAAAAAGTAAATATAAAACGGCAAAGAACTGCGCTTATTTAATACAAATTATCCGAAAAATAAAACTGCGGGCAACACTTTTCGGCAAAGTGTCCCGCAGTCCGATTAAAATAAAAAACTGCCATGGGATACCCACAGCAGTTTTTGTTATTCAAAGTTAAATTACTTAACCTCGACAGTTGCGCCTGCCTCTTCGAGCTTAGCCTTAGCAGCCTCAGCGTCGTCAGCAGAAACCTTCTCCTTAACAGCCTTGGGAGCGCCGTCAACGAGCTCCTTAGCTTCCTTCAGGCCAAGGCCGGTGATCTCACGGACAGCCTTGATGACGTTGATCTTAGCAGCGCCGGCAGAAGTAAGGATAACGTCGAACTCGGTCTGCTCCTCAGCAGCAGCAGCGCCGCCCTCAGCGGGAGCAGCAACAGCAACAGCAGCAGCAGCGGAAACACCGTATCTCTCCTCAACAGCGGAGACGAGCTCGGAAAGCTCGATAACGGTAAGGGTGTCAAGAGTCTCTAAAATGCTTGTAATTTTCTCGTTTGCCATTTTGAATTACCTCCAATTAGTAAGTTAGCTTTTTCTTTAAGCTTCGGCTGCCGCCTCTTCAGCGGGAACCGGGGTTGCGCCGCCCTTTTCAACAAGAGCCTGCATAGCTCTGGCGAAAGCGGCGATGGGTGCGTTGAACGCGTTGCAGACGGTAGCAAGAAGCACGTCCTTTGAAGGCAGCTTTGCAAGGCTCTCGACAGTGTCGACGCCTATGACCTTACCGTCCAGGAAGCCCTTCTTAACAGTGAAGGTCTTGCTGGTGCTTGCAAATTTGCAAAGGATGCGGGCAGCGGCGGTGTAGTCCTCCGCGCTGGTTGCGATAGCGGTTGTGCCCTCAAGAACATCATCGATATCGGAAAGCTCGGCCTTCTCGGCTGCAAGCTTGAGGATAGTGTTCTTGACGACTGCGTACTTGACGCCCGCCTCACGAAGATCCTTACGCAGCTTTGTGTCGTCCTCAACAGTGATACCCTTGTAGTCAACGATAACACCTGCGACGGAAGAGCTGAGTGTGTCTGCAAGATCGCTCACGATCTGCTTCTTCTGTTCAAGAATTTTTTCGCTTGGCATAGTTTCACCTCCGGAAATGGTGGTTGCAAAGGCAAAAGGAAAAACCCTCTTCCGCAAGCTGGGAAAAGGGTTGAATATCTGCATAATACGCAGCTGTACTGCGCGCAGCTTCCTTTCCTCGGCAGGCGGTTTTCACCTTATGCCGGGCCTAAAGCCCGTTGCACCTGCTGTCTTTGGTTAGAACAGCTTTATTATATTAACACACGAACCGGCGCGTGTCAATAACTTTTTTATTCGGCAGAGCCCGCGTTGAGAACCTTAGAGGGGTTGATGCGGATGCCGGGGCCCATGGTCGAAGCGACGACGCAGGACTTGATATACTGACCCTTGGACGAAGCGGGCTTAGCCTTGACTATAGCGTCGAGCAGGGTGTTGAAGTTCTCACCGAGCTTCTCAGCGCCGAAGGAAGCCTTGCCGATGGGGCAGTGGATGATGTTGGTCTTGTCGAGACGGTACTCGATCTTACCGGCCTTAGCCTCGTTGACAGCCTTGGCGACATCGGGGGTAACCGTGCCTGCCTTGGGGCTGGGCATAAGACCTCTGGGGCCGAGAACCTTACCGAGACGGCCGACGAGACCCATCATGTTCGGAGCAGCGATAGCGACATCGAAATCCATGAAGCCCTCGCCCTGGATCTTAGCGACAAGATCCTCAGCGCCGACGATCTCAGCGCCTGCGGCAGCAGCAGCCTCAGCGTCTGCGCCCTTAGCGAAGACGGCTACGCGAACCTTCTTGCCGGTGCCGTTCGGAAGAACGACAGCGCCTCTGACCTGCTGGTCAGCGTGGCGGGAGTCAACACCCAGGCGGATGTGGACTTCGACAGTCTCATCGAACTTTGCCGTTGCAGTCTTAACGGCTATGTCAAGAGCCTCGCTGGGCTCATAAAGGGCAGCTCTGTCAACAAGCTGAGCGCCCTGGTTGTATTTCTTACCGTGTTTCATTATAGTTTCCTCCCAATCGTGTGGTTAAATCGGATTCTTCCTCCCACAGGAAGCATCAATCAGCAACTGTGACGCCCATGCTGCGTGCGGTACCTGCTATCATGCTCATAGCGGTCTCGATGTTTGCAGCGGTGAGGTCGGGCATCTTCTGCTCGGCAATCTTTCTGATCTGCTCGGTAGTGATCGTTGCGACCTTTGTCTTGTTGGGAACGCCTGAACCGCTCTCGATTCCGCAAGCCTTCTTAATAAGGACCGCGGCGGGCGGAGTTTTTGTTACGAATGTGAAGGAACGATCCGCATAGACGGTGATGACGACGGGGATTATAAGACCCATGTCATTCTTCGTTCTCTCGTTGAATTCCTTTGTGAACGCCATGATGTTGACGCCGTGCTGACCGAGCGCGGGGCCGACGGGCGGAGCCGGAGTTGCCTTACCGGCGGGAATCTGCAATTTGATTAAGCCAACAACTTTCTGTGCCATGACTTGCACCTCCATAAGAATGTGGTAAATGTCGGGGAAACATCCCCTCCCACGGGAGCCGAAGCTCCGCGCGCATAAAGCGCTATAATAAGGACATAAAGTCCGTATTACCGGGATAAAAAATTACTTTTCGAGTTCGACCTGATCGAGCTCAAGCTCGACAGACGTCTCTTTTCCGAAGAACGCGGAAACGGAGACGGTAACAGTCTCGTTATCCATATCGATCTTCGTGACCGTGCCGGAGAAGCCCTCAAGGCGTTCATCCGTGATCCTCACGGTATCGCCCACCTTATATTCGACCTCAATGCTCTTCTTTTCAACGCCGAGCTTGAGAACCTCATCATCGGAGAGCGGAGTAGCCTTGCTCTCGGGGCCGACGAATCCGGTCACGCCTCTGGTATTCCTGATCACGAACCATGCGTCGTCGCTCATAGAGGGGACGTTGTTCTCGTCATAGGTAACAGCTGCCTTGACAAGCACATAGCCGGGGAAGAGCTTGCGCTCAACTTCGCGCTTTTTGTCGTCCTTTATCTCGGTGACGATCTCGGTGGGGATCTGAACCTCAAGGATCTGATCCTGCATTTTACGGTTCTCGACCATTTTTTCGATATTCGTGGCGACCTTATTCTCGTAGCCGGAATAGGTGTGCACCACATACCATTTGGCATCAGCAGACATCGCGTTTTCCTCCGTTATAAGCCGAGACCCATCATGCTCAGGATCGCGGCGGCAGTTTCCTTGTTCTCGCCGGTCTTCTGGGCAAGCTCAATAAGCTTGGATACGAGGAAAGACAGACCCTGGTCGATGGCATAGATAACTACGCCGACAACAGCGACCGAAACGAGCACGACGCCGGTGTTCTTGAGAACGGTTTTCGCGCCGGGCCATGTGATCTTTTTGATCTCGCCTCTGAAGTCCTTCCAGAACTTCTTGAAGCCCTTGACAAAACGCTGGAAGATGTTCCCGTTGGGATTCTTCGGTTTTGCAGCTTTCGCTTTGGACTTTTCAGCCTTAGCGACCTTTTGGGCAGAAGTAAGCTTGGAGTCATCGGCGCCTTTTGCGGCCTGCTTTTCAGCCTTGGCGACCTTTGCGGCGGCAGAGGTGTTCTCTTTTTTCGCCATTCTTATACCTCCCGACTTACTTTGTTTCTTTGTGGAGAGTATGCTTCCTGCAGAAACGGCAGTACTTGTTCATCTCCAGCCTGTCCGGTGTGTTCTTCTTGTTTTTAACAGTGTTGTAGTTGCGCTGCTTGCATTCCGTGCAAGCAAGAGTAATCTTTACTCTCATGACGGCACCTCCAATATCTTAGGATTTGATTAGCCTCCCTCTGAACCGGCCAAAAAATGAGGGCAGAAAAAAATAGCCCTCTCACAGAGGTATAATCAGTTTAGCACAGACATACCCGTTCGTCAAGTTTTTTCGCTCAAATCTTGAAAAAATTTATTTTTCGGCCGCCGCGAGGGCGATTTTGATATCCTCAGTGAGTATGCTGCGCATACGCACAGGGTATTTTTCGGGGTTTATCGCGCGCAGAGCCTCGGCTATCCTCTGTCTGAGTCCGGGCTTTGCGGCCGCTATGAGCGGCAGAGACTGGATGCACTGGCGGACTGTTGTCGCCTGCTCCGCGTCAACGGTTTTGAGAAGCCGGTCGATATTCCTGTCGATCTTCTTTCTCGAATCCCACGAAACATTCTTGGCTATGAGCACGAAAGCGCGGGTGCGCGCATAGGGGTTGCGGTCGTCGAGAAGCTTGAAGAGCTTGTCGAGATGAGCATATACCTCCTTGCCTTTGCCCGACTCTGTTTCCAGCTGGCGCATGGCTTCGCAGCCTATCGCAGTGCTCATGGATCCGAGCTTCGAAATGTTTGTAAGAATTGTGTCATTGTCCATATTGATATCTCCCTCTTCCGCCCTCTCGGGCGCCCTTATTCCTTATATATAATAGGATTCCTGTTACGGCTGAGACGGTATATCCGGTTCAGCCGGAGCAAGACCTGCGGCAATCAGATTGGCTCGGTGCTCTTCCGCTGTTGCCGCATAGCGGTAGATCCCGTCCTCTCCGACGCAGAAATACAAATAATTTGTGTCCAGCGGGCTTATCGCGGACTTCACAGCCTCCGAGCCGGGGCTGCATATCGGTCCTGCGGGCAGTCCAGCGCACTTGAAGGTGTTGTAATACTCCTCATATTTGCTGTATGTTTCCGGGTCGTCGCTCTTTATGTAGTTCTTTATGACCGAATCGACATATCTGCCGGTCGAGTTCATCTCGAGCTGCATACCCGCCTTGAGTCTGTTCTGAATGACGGACGATATCTTCGCCATCTGCGCAACATCGCCGCCGCTCTCTATTTCAACTATCGAAGCGATGGTTATCGCTTCATCGACGCTCATGTTTCTCGCCGCTATCTGACGGCGCATCGGCGTGCTCACGAAGCTCTCCATGCTGCGAAGCAGTCTGCTTATGACATCGGCGGGCGCGGTATTTTTAACAAATGTATATGTGCCCGCGCGTATATATCCCTCGAGCGCAAACGCTCTGCCGGTCCTGCCCTGCGCGCCTATGAGCGGGAAGTAGCTGAAATCGGTGTTGACCGCGGTGTTCATCAGCGCGCTGAACGAGGCGACTCCTTTTGCTTCGAGAATCGCGAACATATCCGCCATCGTTGCGCCCTCCGGAAGGGTGACGCTGACCGACTCGACATTGCGGCGCTCCGATGTTTCGCTTATCTTGCTGCCGCTTTTGAGCGTCGTGCGCGGAGATTCATTGCCGTCCTGAACAGTCTGCACCGGCTGTTCAACGACGATATAGGTCTCCCCGTTCGTGTCCGTCTCGATTTCCGTCACCGGTGCCTCTCCGCTGAGAGTTTCCTCGGGGATATTCGAGATGTCGTAGATGCCGTTGTAGACATAGTTGATAGTGGTGTTGCTGCTCTCGGGTTCGGTCTGCACATCTTCCCTTGAGCATGCCCACAGACCCGAAGCCACGCACACCGCGAGCCCCAGGCAAGCGATCGCTTTGAGTTTGTCTTTCATTTTCTTTTTCCTCTCGTTGGACGCGGTGCGTCCGATCTCCTATATATCATCGAGCCAAGTGCCCGATATAAACAAATCAACCGCCGAACGGCGTTTGAACAAGGCGTTCGCGCATAACGAAGCGCACATAGTTTATCGCCTTGTCTGCGCTGAAAGTCCAGCGCGTCAGCTGAGCCACCCGCTCGCCGGGCGCGAGCTTCAGCTGCTTTTGCTCTTTTGCGGTCGGCATACGAAGGACGATTTTCATATCGATCCTGTCAACATCGACGCCGTCGCTATCAAGTATCGCGTGCGCCACCGACTTGTCCGGGTCGAGGGATTGCACGGTGTTATATAGCTCCTCGGTAAAGTAACTGTCCTCAACGGCAACAGTCTCGCCGCCGGCGAGGCGCAGTCTGCTGAGTCTGCCGATTTTTTTATCCTGCGGAAAGTTCTTTGCAAGCTCGCCTTCCGGATATTCGAGTCCCGATGAAATGATGACGTTTCTTATCTCCATCCCGAGCCTTTCGAGCGAATAGGTCAGCGAGATTATCGGCTCGAACGCGGGCATCCACTTGTTGGAGCTGACGAAAGTGCCGACTCCGTGGCGCTTGTATATCCTGCCGTCATGCTCGAGCTCGGAGAGCGCGGAGCGAACGGTCGCCCTGCCCACACCGAGGGTTTTCATCAGTTCTTTTTCCGTCGGCAGTTTCGAATCAGCCGGATAGTCGCCGGAATCTATCATAGAGGTTATGTAATTTTTGACCTGCAGATAGAGCGGCAACCTGCTCAGACTGTCCATAGAAACTCCCCGATAAATTAAGATAAAATAAACTTTTTAAATACTTGACACTATTCTAATATAATGCTATAATTTTGTCAAGATGTTCGGACAACCGAACAAGAATCACATAAAATCGCGGCTCTGCCGTCACGCGCTGTGCTTTTTCTTTGAATATATACTTTTTATATATGGGAAGAGGCTCGGCGTGAAATGCGCACCGCCGCAGTCAAAGGGGAGATGAATATGGCTCAGAAAGTGCAGAAAGTCCGCAGCAAGCTCGAAAAAAAGGGCTACAGCGGGATCGAATGCACCGAAGTCGGCAAGTGCATCCGCCTCGAGGGCGAGATGACCGAATGGACCGACATCGTCAAGGCCGGCAAGGCTGCCGCAAAGTTCGGCTACAAGGGCGTGCTCAATGATATCTCACTCAAAGGATTCACCGAGCCCGCCATACGCGCGCCGAAATTCACCGATGGTTCGCTCGAGGGCGCTCAGCCCGATGTTCTCATCATCGGCGGCGGCGTCATCGGCTGCTCTATCGCAAGAGAGCTGACCCGCTACAAGCTCAATGTTCTGCTCGTCGACAAAGAGAGCGACGTTGCAATGCAGGCGTCGTCGAGAAACGACGGCATGATCCATCCCGGCATCGCGTCCCATGTCGGCACGAAGCGCGGCGAGATGAATGTGCGCGGCAACGCAATGTACACTCAGGTGTGCAAGGAGCTTTCCGTTCCGTTTGAGCGCTGGAGCAATCTTATACTCTACAGCGAGAAGATTTTCGGCTTCTTCTCGCCTCTCGTGTTCAACTACCGAGAGAAGCACCTCGGCATCGAGGGCAGGAAGATAAGCCGCGAGGAGCTCCACCGCATCGAGCCCAACATTACTGACGAAGCTATCGGAGCGTTCGAGTTTCCGTCGTCCGGCGTGCTCTCGCCCTATAAATTAACAGTTGCGTTCGCCGAGAACGCAGTCGAAAACGGCGCAAAGGTCTCGCTCGATACGATTGTAACTTCAATCGACACCGAGGGTGACAGGATAGTTGCCGTACATACGAACAGAGGTACAATTCACCCCAAGGCTGTTATAAACGCAGCGGGCGTGTTCTCGGATAAGATAGCCGAAATGGCGGGCGACCGCTTCTTCACCATCCACCCGAGAAAGGGACACCTCGCGATACTCGACAAGAAGCAGGGTCCGCTCGTTCAGAGATCGATGGGACTCATCGGACTCTCGCAGGCGACTTCGGACACCAAGGGCGGCGGCGTTATGCGCACGATAGACGGCAATGTTCTCGTCGGTCCCGATGCATTCGAGCAGCCGTACAGAGAAGATTTCTCGACAAAGCGCGAGAATGTCGACGCGATGCTCAACAAGCATCTCCCGCTGATAAAAGGCTTCTCGAAAGCCGATGTCATAACATATTTCGCAGGCGTGCGCGCCGCGACATACGAAGAGGAGTTCATAGTCGAGGGCTCCGAAAAGCTTCAGAATCTTATCCATGCCGCCGGCATCCAGTCCCCCGGACTCGCGAGCGCCCCGGCAATAGCCGAGGATATCAGCAAGATAACCGTTGACCGCCTCTCGAAAGTAATGAAGGTCGTACCCAACGAGAAGTTCAACCCGAACCGCAGAGTTACCCCCGTCATGGCGAAGCTCTCGGTCGCGGAGAGACAGGCGGCAATAGAAAAGAACCCCGATTACGGCATAGTCGTGTGCCGCTGCGAGGGCATCAGCCGCGGCGAGATAATCGACGCAATAAACTCCCCCGTTCCCGCGACTTCGATCGACGCGATAAAGCGCCGCGTGCGCCCCGGAATGGGCAGATGCCAGGGCGGCTTCTGCATGCCGCTGGTCACCGGCATTATCTGCGAGCAGACCGGCATGAAGATGACCGACGTTACAAAGAGCGGAGACGACAGCAACCTGCTGTTTGAAAAGGAGGGCACCGACAATGACTGAACTCAGATATGATGTAATAGTCCTCGGCGGCGGCCCGGCAGGTCTTGCGGCCGCGATATCCGCGCACAAGAACGGCGCAAACGTGCTGCTTATAGAGCGCGAGCACAAGCTCGGCGGTATCCTCAAGCAGTGCGTGCATGACGGATTCGGACTCATCCGCTTCGGCGAGCGCCTGACAGGCCCCGAGTATTCGGGAAGATTCATCAGGGAGTTCCTCTCCCTCGGAATAGACTACAGAATAAACGCATTTGTAACAGATGCCGAGAAAAATTCTGACGGCTTCACCCTCACCGTTCAGAGCGCGCAGGGCATACTTATCTGCCGTTCGAAAGCCGTCGTTATCGCGTGCGGATGCCGCGAGCGCACCTCGCGCCAGGTATTCATCCATGGCGACAGACCCGCCGGCATATACACCGCCGGCACGGCTCAGTATTTCGTCAACATTCTCGGTCAGATGCCCACGCGCCGCTGCGTTATTCTCGGCAGCGGAGACATCGGCATGATAATGGCGCGCCGCCTCACCCTTGAGGGCGCGAGCGTCGAGGGCGTCTACGAGATAAAGGACACTCCCGCGGGTCTTGCGCGAAACGTCCACCAGTGCCTGCATGATTTCAACATCCCGCTCCACCTCTCGACCACGGTCACAAAGGTTTTCGGCGTCAAGCGCGTTGAAGCGGTCGAGGTCTGTCAAGTGAACGAAAAGATGCAGCCGATAGAATCCACCGCGCGCATCATTCCCTGCGACGCACTCATCCTCTCAGTCGGACTTCTGCCCGAGAACGAAGTGGCGCAGATGCTCGGAGTCAGGCTCGACCCCGCAACGAAAGGCGCGGTAGTCGACCAAACGCTGATGACGAATATTCCCGGCGTGTTCTCCTGCGGCAACGCGCTGCACGTCAACGACCTCGTCGATTACGTCTCCCTCTCGGGCGACCAGGCAGGCGAATCCGCCGCCGAATACTGCAAGGGCGAGAAGAATGTAGCCGACAGAGTGCCTGTTGAATACGACAGAGCGAAGTTTCTCTATGTTGTTCCGCAGTATTACGACAAGGCGGCAAAGGACGGCATGACGATGTACTTCAGACCGCGCAGCGAGTTCAAGAAGCAGTCCGTCACCGTCGCGAGCGGCAGCGATGCGCTGATAAACAAAAAGTTTGCAAATCTTTCCTCCTCCGAGATGGAAGTCTTGAAATCCGAGAATATTTCGGATAGAATTACAGACAAGATAACCGTCAGCATGGAGGACATGAAATGAAGATAAAATATCTGGGCACGGCGGCAGCCGAGGGTGTTCCCGCAATTTTCTGCCGCTGTGAGGTGTGCAGAAAGTCAAAGGCGGCGGGCGGCAGAAACATCCGCACCCGCTCCCAGTCGATAATCGATGACAGATTGCTTCTCGACTTCTGCCCCGACACTTTCATCCACACCCTGCGCGACAATATCGATCTTATCTCGATAAAATCCTGTCTCATCACCCACGCGCACGAGGATCACCTCTATCCGCAGGACATTCAGATGCGCCTGCCGGAGTGCTTCGCGAACTTTATGAGCGAAGAGGTGACTCCGCTGAACTTCTACGGTTCGGACACGACGCTCCAATGGATAAGAGACATGGAGTGGTGCGATGCGCTGACAGAAAAGAATGTTCTCGCGCTGCACCCCGTAAAGGCGTTTGAGCCGTTTGAGGTCGAGGGTTACACAGTGACCGCGCTCAAGGCGGATCACGACCAAAAGACCGACCCGTTTATCTATATAATATCAAACGGCGAAAAGACGATGCTCTACGCGCACGACACCGGATATTTCCCCGACGAGACCTGGGATTACCTCGAACGCAAAAAGCCCGTATTTGACTTTGTCTCGATAGACTGCACGGGCATGTTCGAAAACTACCGCCAGGGTCACATGGGACTCTCCGCCGACGCGGACACAAAAGACCGCATGATAAAAGAGGGGCTTGCGACGGATAAGACAGTTTTCTGCTGCAACCACTTCTCCCACAACGGCAGAGCGACCCACGACGAATTTGTCCCTGCGGCGGCGGAGAAGGGCTTTCTCGTCGCCTACGATTCCATGGAATATGAGTTTTAACCGAAAGGACTGACACAAAGTGAACGTCACCGAAATGGTCTGTATAGTCTGCCCCAACGGCTGCCGTCTGAAGGTCAGCCGCGACGGCGACAAGATAGATGTTCAGGGCGCAAAGTGCAAGAGAGGCGTCGCATTCGGCACGACCGAGCTGACAAATCCCACCCGCTCCCTGACGACTACAGTCGACACCGCGTTTTCCGATATGCCCCGCCTGCCCGTCAAAACGAGCTGCGAGATACCGAAAGAGCACCTGCTCGACGCCATGAAAACCATCCGCGCATTCAAGCTCAGCGAGCGCGTGAACACCGGAGATGTCGTTATCAAAGACGTTTTCGGCGCAGACATAGTAGCAACAGCCGACATGAACTGAACATAAAGCTTATCAAGGAGGAAACACCGTGAGCAAATCAAAGAAATTCGTACCCGATTGGTACCATGAGAAAGCACCCGAAAGATCCTACCGCTCCATTCTCAAATGGGGCGATCCCGAGGCATTCAAGGCTCCGAACTCAAAGCTCTATGAGCTGATGAAGGAGACCTTCCACATGACCGACGACGATTTCAAGGTCAAGCAGGAGATGGGTCTCGAAGAAGTTGATTACGATATCCCCTGCCGCCTGAGCGACGACCAGATTGCCGCTCTCGAAGAGATAGTCGGCAAAGCTAACGTCAGCACCGACAACTATGACAGACTCTCTGTCGCATACGGCAAGACGATGGTCGACCTTATGAGACTTCGCAAGCACATCGTCGAGAACGTCCCCGACGCGGTCGTATATCCCAAGAACCGCGAGGATATTATCGCGCTTGTCAAATACTGCTGCGAGCAGAAGATACCGATGTATGTCTACGGCGGCGGCTCCTCCGTCACCCGCGGCGTTGAAGCAGTCAAGGGCGGCATCACGCTCGACATGAGGAAGAACTTCAACAAGGTTATCTCCTTCAGCGAGCATAATCAGACAATAACCGTCGAAGCCGGCATGAGCGGTCCGAAGCTTGAAGAGACCCTCAACAACGCCGTCTCGACCCTCGGCGCAAAGCGCGCCTATACCTGCGGCCACTTCCCGCAGAGCTTCGAGTATTCCTCCGTCGGCGGCTGGGCTGTCACCCGCGGCGCAGGTCAGAACTCGAGCTATTACGGCAAAATTGAAGACATCGTCATCAGCCAGGAGTATGTCACTCCCATCGGCATCATCAAGAGCGACGAGTTTCCGAGAAACGCTACCGGTCCTTCCATAGACCAGATCATGATGGGCAGCGAGGGAACCTTCGGCATTCTTACTCATGTCACCCTCAGAGTTTTCAAGTATATGCCCGAGAACCGCAAGAAGTTCTCCTATGTTTTCAAGGATTGGGAGAACGGTCTCAACGCGGCGCGCGAGATAATGCAGGGTGAGTTCGGCTTCCCGTCGGTCTTCCGTCTCTCCGACCCCGAGGAGACTTCGATAGCTTTCCGCCTCTACGGCGTTGCGGACACCGTTATTGACAAGATGCTCGCCGCCAAGGGCTACAAGGACGGCAAGCGCGTGCTCATGCTCGGCTGGAGCGAGGGCGAGAAGCACTTCAGCAGGAACGTCGCAAAGCAGATAGACAAGATATGCAAGAAGCACGGCGCAATGTACACCACCAGCATCGTCACCAAGGGCTGGGAGAAGGGTCGCTTCACCGATCCCTACCTGCGCGAGGACATGGGCGACTACGGCCTTATGCTCGACACCCTCGAGTGCTCGGTCAACTGGGATAACTTCACCAATGTCTACGAGAATGTCCGCCGCTTCTGCAAGAGCAGACCCGACACCATCTGCATGACCCATATGTCCCACTTCTATCCCCAGGGCGCAAACCTCTACTTCATATTCGAAGCGAAGATGAACGACCTTGACGAGTATCTCGAGTATCAGCGCGGCATCATGGACAACATCCAGAAGTACGGCGCGGCGATGAGCCACCACCACGGCATAGGCAAGATGACCGCTCCGTGGCTCGAGGCGCAGATCGGCAAGAACCAGATGGATATCTACCGCGCGCTCAAGCAGCACTTCGATCCCGACAACCTGATGAATCCGGGCGGAACACTCGGTCTCGACCTCCCCGAGGATCAGAAGAGAGACTTCATCAACAAGTAAATTCGCCTCCATTTTTCACCGGAGAATGAGAACAGAGAGTGCCCTGCGGTTAAATTTCCGCAGGGCACGTCGTGTTTTTGCAATCAGAAATCGGAACGACCCCTGCGGTGCACAAGCCGCCGGGGTCGTTCCGAATATAGGAGATTTGTGGTTGTCGATTATGTACGGACGCCTTGACGGCGCCCGGCATAAGGCGTGGAGCGGGAGTCCGCGTCCGCAAGCGAACCCCCGTCCGCTTGACGTGTGCCGCACTGCGGTTTTTTTACCGCAAAACACGCTCTTCCCGCCCCCGTTTTATACGAGCACATAATACACCATTTTCTCAGAAAATGGAATAGACTTTGTATAACTGGTAAATTTTGAGGATAAATAACCGTCTTAATTTCTTTAAAAAGTATATAATTATTTTTGCGGAGTCTTTATTGCGTTTTGTGACTTTTAATTTGCACTGTTTTTATTATCAAAATTTATTTAATTTGAGTCCTATTTTCACTCCATACTGATTTTTCCGTAAATTTTATTTACCGGTATAAACAGCAGGAAAGTGAGCACGGAATTGAGGCACGCTTTTATAAGATTGAACGGTATTATCGCGGGGATGAGCATTTTGACGACCGCCTCGACACCCGTGCCCATAAAAATACCGGTGAACACGAGATTGAGCGGTATCATGACGAGGGTCATCAGCACCGAACCGACCGCGAGTCCCGCCGCCATGCCCTTTTTGCCGCCGATTTTTTTGTACATCAGACCTGACGCGAGAACGAGCGCGCCCGACGCACAGAAGTGCATGAAAAAGCCGATAATGTGGCTCGACGAGCTGACGGTAAACGCCTGAATAGCCGAGGTGATGAGCAGGATCACGAGCCCCGCGGACGGCCCGAACAGCATCGTGCCGATGAGCACGGGAACATCCGCAATGTCGTATTCGAGAAACGGCGCGGAGGGCAAAAGCGGAAATTTGATAAAATACACCGACACCACGGCAACCGCCGCGAGCATCGCCATGACCGTTATTTTCCGCAGGTTCTGTCTTGAGTTTTTCTTCATGAGTATCTTCCTCTCTTTATTTTGCAACCGGGAAGATGAAAAAGCAAAAGCCCCGCTATATAAGCGGGGCGCAAATGCATTTTTCGCATCCTCTTCCATCCGGACTTTACCGTCGGCTCCGGAATCGCACCGGATCAACCGCTCTCGCGGCTCGCGGGCTTCGGCTTTCGCCTTCACCGCCGGTGGGGAATTTCACCCCGCCCCTGAGATTGCTGTATATATTGTCGCACTT
>CAVAWW010000037.1:0-20899 GCA_963592475.1 bacterium | reverse complement strand
ATTTCGCTTCATTCGTCAACAAATACCGCATTCAATTCGCCTGCGAGCTGTTGAAAGACACCAACGACGATGTGACCCAAATCGCAATGAAATGCGGATTCTCCACCATACGAAACTTTAACCGCGTTTTCAAGAATGAAACCGGACAAACGCCCAAAGCCTACCGTAAATTAAACAGCTCAAATTCGCCATCAGATTCGGAACAGCGGGAAGACAAATAAAAAACCTGCAGCGCATCTCAGGCGGACTGTCACCGTTCAAAACCGCACCCCGTTTATCAGGCATTGCAGCTTGACAAGCGGGGTGCGATTCACATTTACGGGGGATTACAGAAAAGATCAGGTCAGACTGATTTTATCTATTCGTTCGAGCTCGTCGCTCGTAAAAGATGTGTTTTCGATTGCTTTTACATTATCGAGGATTTGCGACGGCTTTGACGCGCCTATCAGAACGGAGTTGACAATTCCGTCTTTCAGCACCCATGCCAGAGCCATTTCTGCGAGGGTCTGATTCCTCTCCTTTGCAATTTCCGAAAGCGCGCGGACCTTTTTGAGCTTCTCTTCGGTTATCGCGTTGACGGAGAGGAATCTGCCGTCGGTCATAACCCTGCTGTCGCTCGGAATGCCGTTTAGGTATCTGTCGGTCAGCAGCCCTTGCGCGAGCGGACTGAAGGCGATAATGCCCTTGTTCAGCCTTGCGGCGGTGCTTTTCAGACCGTTGTTCTCGATTGTTCTGTCAAATATCGAATACCTGTTTTGATTTATCACAAACGGGCATTTGAGGTCTTCGAGAATGCTGCACGCCTTTTCGAGATTTTCGCCGTCATAGTTGGACACTCCGGCATAGAGAGCCTTTCCGCTGCGAACGGCCTGAGCGAGCGCACCCATCGTCTCTTCGAGCGGAGTCTCGGGATCGAGGCAGTGGTGATAGAAAATATCAACATATTCAAGCCCCATGCGTTTGAGGCTCTGATCAAGGCTCGCGAGAAGATATTTGCGGCTTCCGTTCCGGCAGCCGTAGGGTCCCGGCCACATCTCATAGCCAGCCTTCGTGCTGATTATCATTTCATCGCGGTATGCCCTCATCTCGTTGGCAAAAATTTTGCCGAAATTCTCTTCCGCGCTGCCGGGCGCCGGACCGTAATTATTTGCCAGGTCGAAATGCGTGATGCCATTGTCGAATGCGGTGAAGCAGAGTTCTTTCATATTTGAATACTGCGCGTTATCGCCGAAGTTATGCCAAAATCCGAGCGACACCGCCGGCAGCTTCAGACCGCTTTTTCCGAGGCGGTTATATTGCATTTTGTCGTATCTTTTTTCGTTTGCAACATACATATTGATTCTCCTATATATCCGTGTCACTCTGCCTTATCCCAGCCGGAATAGAGGGTTATGCTTTCGTTGACCGTATCCTTGCAGATGTCAAATGCTTTTGTGCAGTCCCTGTCGCTGTACCAACCGGTGAACACATAGCCCTCTTTGACGGGGTCGTTTTCAACATTGACAAGCTGACCGTGCATAACCTTCTGATTCTCTATCTGAGAGCCGCCGTTTGTGTCGAAAGTTACCGTAAAACCCGCATGGCTTATTGCAAAAATGACACAGGCAATAAGAACAACAATACCCACGAGTATAAGCCTGTCGGCGGTTTTTACAGATATTTTGACATTTCTGTAGAGCCCTCCCGGCTTTCTCTCTGTCGTAAGACCCATTGTGCTTTTTTCGTTATCCATGGTTTCACAGCCTTTCGGTTTCAGCATTTATTATCTGCGTGCGAGATATTTACGCATATCGATAGCGCAGGCAATAAGGATTATCATACCCTTGATGATATAAAGCATATTGGCGGACACGGAGAGGAAGTTGAGTCCTGCAAAAATTATCTGTAAAAGCAGAACGCCGACAACTATTCCGCTTATCTTTCCTGTGCCGCCGACGAACGACACGCCGCCTATAACGCAGGCCGCGATGGCGTCGCATTCATAGTTGAGTCCGGTGTTTGCGGAGCAGGAAGCGATTCGCGCGCCCTCGATGAATCCCGTTATGCCGTACATAACGCCTGCAAGAATAAACACAACGAGAATAGTCACGAAGACATTTACGCCCGAGACTCTTGCCGCCTCTTCGTTTGAGCCGACCGCAAACATATTTTTGCCGAACTTCGTCTTATTCCAGACAACCCACATGACAGCGGTCAGAATGATTGAATAGAGAACATATTTCGGGATCGCAACGCCGTCAATCGAGAACAGCGTGCCCGTGATAAACTTAGTATAGGACGGATCGAGACCGGAGAGCGTCTGTCCGTTGTTTCCGCCTATCATAAGATACATAAGAACCGTACCGAAAACGATAAGCTGGGTCGAAAGAGTGACTATAAACGGATGAAGCTTGAACTTGGCGACGAAAAATCCGTTCACAAGACCGACTGCGGCGCCTATGGCTATAACCGCGAGGAGCACGACGATCAGAGGCATCGTGTCAAGACCCTTGAACATCTTGTTCGCGTAATCGCTCATCTGGAGCAGGGAAGCGGCGACGCAAGCCGTGAGTCCGACGCAGCGACCGGCGGAAATATCGGTACCGGTCAGCACTATGCATCCCGCAATGCCCAAAGCGATCGGCAGTTTTGCCGCCGTGAGCGAGATTATGTTCACTATTGATGAAATGCTCAGGAACGCCGGCACCTTGACCGCAATAAAAATCACGGAAATCGCGATTATTATATACATCGCGTTGTTGAACAGCAGATCCGTCACAAGTCTTTTTTTATCGCCGCGGTCTGCCGCTTTGAATTTTTGGAGCCAGACCGAAACGCGCGAGCGCTTTACTTTTTTTGCACTTGTATCAGCCATGATGATTCCTCCTTAGACATATTTCGCCGCAAGGGTCATTATTTCTTCCTGGTTCGTTGTTCCGGCGTCCACTTCGCCCGCGAGCCTGCCGCCCGACATGACGAGTATCTTGTCGCAGACGCCCAAAAGCTCCGGCATTTCGGAGGAGACCATGATAACGGTTTTTCCCTTTTTGGCGAGGTCGAGAATAAGCTGATATATCTCATATTTCGCGCCGACATCAATACCTCTCGTGGGCTCGTCGAGCAGGAGCACCGTGGGGTCGGTCAGAAGCCACCTTGCAAAAATGACCTTCTGCTGATTGCCGCCCGAAAGAGAGCTTATCTTCGTCTCCTGGCTGGGGGTCTTTATTTTCAGGGAGTTTATGTACTTGTCGGTAGTTACCTTCATTTTCTTCTTGCTGACGAACGGACCCGTCATATACTTCTTCAGGCTTGCAACAGTCGCATTCTCTCTGATATTGAGAATGCCGAAGATTCCCGTCGCGCGCCGTTCTTCGGTCAGAAGCGCAAATCCGTTTTTGATCGACTCGTGAGGAGTTTTGTTTTTTACCTCCTTGCCGTCAAGAAAAATCTTTCCGGAGCGGCGCGTCGTTATGCCGAAGATCTGTTCAAGAAGCTCTGTTCTGCCCGATCCGTCAAGTCCGGCGACACCGAGTATCTCTCCCCTGTTTGCCTCGAAGGACACATCTCTGAGATTTGTATATTCGCTGCCGAGGTTTTCGACTTTCAGCAGCACATCGCCGATCTCGTTATCCTTTTTCGGATAGCGGTTTGTCAGCTCGCGTCCGACCATGAGTCTGATTATCTCGTTCATGGTAAGCTCGCTCGCGGGCTTCGTCGCGACCCATCTGCCGTCGCACATTATGGTGACCTCGTCGCTGATACGCAGTATCTCTTCCATTTTGTGCGAGATATAGATAATCGCGCATCCGCGGTCGCGGAGCATATTGATTATGCGGAACAGATGCTCCGCCTCTTCCTCGGTAAGCGATGATGTGGGTTCGTCAAAGACGATTATTTTTGAATTATAAGAAACCGCTTTCGCGATCTCAACCATCTGTCTCTGCGAAACCGGCATAGTGCTCATTATTGTTTTGGGGTCAACATTTATTTCAAGCTCTTTGAATATTCTCGCCGTTTCGTCATACATTTTCTTTTCGCTTGTAAACGGAAGAAATTTTGAAACAGTCGGGAATCTTCCGAGCCACATATTATCCATGACATTGCGTTTGAGAGCCTGGTTGAGCTCCTGGTGAACCATCGCGACTCCGTTTTCAAGGGCTTCCTTGGAGTTTTTGTAATTCACCTCTTGACCGTCGACATATATATGTCCGCCATCCTTGCTGTAAACGCCGAAGAGGCATTTCATAAGAGTTGACTTGCCCGCGCCGTTTTCGCCCATAAGCGCGTGCACCGTCCCCCTTCTGACCGTCAGCTGTGCATGGTCGAGCGCCTTAACGCCGGGGAACGACTTTTCTATATCCACCATTTTGAGCAATACATCTTTATCGGAGTCCGGCTTATTTATATTGGTCTGCATATGTTTCACTCCTGTCTGCATCTGAGTTTTACGGTTGGGGCATAACGCCCCAACCGCAAATTGAAACCGTTTGATTATTCGCTCTCAGAAGTGTAAGCAGAATAGGGTATATTGACTCTCCAAGTGCCGACCGTGTTTGCGGAATCGATGCCTTCGAGCGCATTTGTGCCGTTGAGCAGATTCTTCATAACGGTGGTTATAGCGGTTGCCATACCCTCGGCATCCTGCTTGATAGTGCCTATCATCGAGCCGGACTTGATAGCCGACTTCGCGGCATCTGTTGCGTCAACGCCGAACACGGGAATAACGGTCTTGCCGTCCTTGTTGTAGCCCGCGGTCTGAAGAGCGGATATTGCGCCGAGCGCCATCTCATCGTTGTTCGCGATAACGAGTTCGATCATATTCTTGTTGGACTCGGTGTACTGCGCGAGAGCCGTGCTCATATAGTTTGTCGCGGCGGCAGACGACCACAGTCCGTCCTGGTCAACGAGGTACTTGTTCTTGTTTGCGGAATCGTAGAACTTGAGCTCGGGCTTTCCGGCAGCCTTGAGAATCGCGTTTGCGTCCTCAACGCCGTACTTTGTACGCGCGATAGCTTCCATGTTGCCTTCCTGACCCTTGAACATAACGTAGCTGATGACGCCGTCGTTGTTGAGGTCGAGCTTGCCATAGTTCTCCAGGACATATTCGCCTATCATCTTGCCCTGCATATGACCTGCCTGCTCATAGTCCGTGCCGACAAATATGCACTTGTCATAGCTCTCGATAACAGACTGCTCAACGGAGCGGTTGAAGAATATAACGGGAACATTCTTCGCCTTGGCGAGATTGATGATGTTCTGCGCCGCGTCGTTCGAACCGGTGTCAACGACATTGACGATAAGCAGCGAAGAGCCCTTTGCAAGAGCGGTCTGAACCTGCTCGGTCTGCGTGGTCTGGTTGCCGTTGGCGTCATAGTCATTGTAGGTATATCCGCCATCGCTCAGGATCTTGTCCATCGACGAGCGAACGGTGGAAATATACGCGTCGCTGAAGGTATAATAAAATACGGAAATCTCACCTTTTGTTGAGCCCTTGTCTCCGGAGCCGCCGCCGGACGAGCAGGCGGCAAAGCTGGCTACCATGAGCACTGCCAATAATAATGCTAACAACTTTTTCATAAGATTACCTCCTTAAAAGAATTTCTTCGTTATCAGCATCTTCATTATAGCTTCGGGTTTCAAAAAACAGAATGAGATTTTCTATCTAAAATGTATAAAATTTTACGATGTTGTCGAATCAATATATATACTTTGCCGCTTTAGCGAGAAGAAACCGCCCGGATGTTTTTTTCTCACATCCGGGCGGTTTTGTTAATCATATTTATCGAAGCCGAAAAGGATCTTCTGAACATCAGCCGAGAACATATTGCTTCGGTCAACGACATAGACATCTGTTTTTATCACGCTCTCGGTCTTCTTGCCCGAGAGTATGTTCGCCGCGTTCATAACGGCGAGATAACCCATGGAAAACGGGTTCTGTACAATGAGCGTATCGAGTTCCCCCGTTTCGAGCATGCCGACACATTCCGTGTTGTTGTCGAAGCCTATCGCGCAGACACGGTCTTTTAGCCCGAGCTCCTTTATCGCCATTCCAACGCCGAGGGTTGACCATTCGTTGAAGCCGACAAGAACATTGATCTGCGGATTCTCTTCAAGAAGCTTTCTTGCGCCCGCGGTCGCGCTCTGGGCGTTGGACGAAACGCTGACCATTGCGACTATCCTGGCGTTTTTAACGTTTTTAATTTCGTCCTGAAAGCCCTGCAATCTCTTGCTGCCGTTTTCGGTGTTCTCGCCGTAGTTTACTATTCCGATATTGATGCTCTCCTGCTCTCCGCAGAGCTTCTGCGCGACCTGAGCGGTTTTCAGTCCTGCTGAGTAATTGTCGGTTGCGATAAACAGCTCTTTATCCGCCACATCAACATCGCTGTCCACGGTTATTATTTTTATACCCTTCTCCGCCGCCTTGCGAACAGCCGGGGCGTTTTTTTCATAATCTATCGCGGACAGGATAATGGCGCCGACATTTCGCGAAACGGCATTTTCTATCATCTTGTTCTGGGTTTCGTAGTCCTCCTCGTTATCCGGTCCTTCGAAAGTGATATCGATATTGAACTCTGTCGCGGCGGAGAGAGCGCCTTTTTTCACATCGTTCCAAAAATCCGATTCGCTCCCCTTTATTATTATGGCGACGCTCGGGGTGTCGGAATCAAAGCCCTGCCCGTCCTTGCATCCGGATAAGCCGCAGAGCAAAAGGACGGCAATCATAATCAGCGCTGCGCTTCTCTTAATATTCATTTTCCCGTCCTTTCTCGATCTTCGGAATCCTTATAGTGACGGTTGTGCCGACATCGAGCTCGCTGTCAATGGAGATTCCGTATTCATCGCCGAAATAAATTTTGAGCCTATCGTTGACATTTTTAACGCCGATGCCCTTTGAATCGCTCCTGTCTTTTTTCAGGATAGTCTCGCACTGCTCTTTAGTCATTCCGAGTCCGTTGTCGGAAACGGTTATCACAATATCCTTTCCGTCGCCGTGAACGCAGATGCGTATCTCGCCCTCGTCCACCATTCTGTCTAGCCCGTGATAGATGGCGTTCTCGATAAATGGCTGGATCGTTATCTTGTTGCACATATATTCGAGCAGACTCTCATCCACATCAAAAGAATAAGTGAACTGATTTTTGTATCTGTAGCTCTGGATTATCAAATAACTTTCGGCGTGGCGAAGCTCGTCGCGGATGGTGATAAACTCGTTTCCGTGGCTGATGCTTATTCTGAACAGCTTCGCGAGGGCGCCGACCATCTCAACCGCTTCCTTGCTGTTATCCTGCTCGCACATCCATTGAATGGAGTCGAGTGTGTTATAAAGGAAGTGGGGATTTATCTGCGCCTGAAGAGCCTTGAGCTCGGTCTTTCTGAGAACTATCTCCTCATTATGCACCTTTTCCATGAGCGACTGTATCATATGCACCATGTGCTCAAACGACGCGGAGAGGGTGCTGAACTCAACTACATTCGCCCTGTCCGCTTTATATTTATATGTTTCCGCCTGCTTTTCAAAGCTCTGCATTGACGAGACAAGGCGTCTTACGGGTCTTGTGACCGTCCGCGAAAGCAGGAAATATACAGTGACGGAGATGATAAGGCTGAACAGCAGCGCGACAGCCATCCCGACCGCTATCTGTCTTTTGACGGACTGAGCCACTTCGTCGGTAAAGCTGACTCCGACTATTTTCCAGTTGCATGAATTAAGGGACGAAACCGTATAAATATCGTCTTCTCCCCTGTGGACGCCGTCCGTCATTTTTGAAACTTCGTCGGTGTTCTCTTTTTTGATGCCGGAAAAAAGCATCTGCTGCTGCGGATGGTAGACTATCCCGCCCTTTGAATCGATAATATAGCAGTATCCCCTCTGGCCTATGCTTATCTTGTCAATATATTTCGCAATCGAAATAAATTCAAAATTGACGGCGACAAAGACCTGCTTTTGAAAAAGATCGGAATATTTTTTCTTTGCAATGGTCACGACCCACGGGTACTTGTTCTCATAGAGCGTGTCAACATGTGGCTGGGTTATCGCATAGCCGTCCTTGAGGCTCGAAAAAATCGATTTGTCAAAGGACAGATCGGTCGCGTTTTTCTTTGCAACATCGCCGCTGTCGTTTTCGGTCAGAAGAATGTTGCCGTCGGTGTCATAAATCGTTACGCAATAGATATCGTCCTCAAGCCTCGCCGCAGTTGAAACGACTTTTTCAAGCGACTGCAGACTGTCGCAGCTGTCCGCCTCATCGCAAAGGTTGTCCAGCTTGTTTTTGATGGACGAGATGTAATTTGAAACCGTGCCGTTCGCCTGCGACACCGACTGCTTTGACGAGACATACGCCGAATTGAACATCGTCCTCTCGTAAAATACACCGAAAAGGAGCGTAGCGCCTACAGTAGAAAACATCACGCCGAACACGACTATTGCGATTATGAGCGTTGACAGCTTTATTCCGGCGCGTTTAAATATCTTTCCCACCCAAACGCTCCTCTCTGTATTTGTTCGGCGAAACCCCGTAATATTTTTTGAAGCAATAGCTGAAATAGTGCTGATCGCTGTAACCGCACTTCTGCGATATTTCAAATATCTTCATCGAAGTGCACAAAAGCAGATCGCTCGCCGCTTTCATCCGCCTTTCGGTCACAAGGGCAACAAAATTCTTTGACTTTTTCTTTTTTATCAGCGCGCTCAGATAGTTCGGGCTGACGCCCAGCTTGTCGCTCGCGTCCGTCAGGGACAGATCCTCGTTCATATATTCCTCGTTGATTATCTGCAATGCATGGTCACATAGAGCCTCGCTCTCATGCCTCTGCGAACGGGAAATAATATCCCTTGCATCGAGGCAGAGCGAAACAAGCTCGTTTTTATACTGCTCGTTAAAGTCGAAGGAAAGGCGGGACATGAACGAATTGTTGGAGGTAAACAGCTCCGCCGCGGCGTTGCCGTCCGGCAGAACGCTGACGCATCTGTGTGCGGTGGCAAGAATCTGAATGATAATATAATCAATGCCCTCGCGCGTCTTTCCGGAAAGTATTTCGTCAAGGAACGACTTTATCTCATCCTTGCTCCCTATCTTCAGAAGCTGTTCGAGCTTATAGACGGATTTTTCGGCATTTTCAAACTCGTATGTGCTCTTGCGTTCCTGGTCGTTGATATATCGGATGTTGCCCGTGCCGTCGGAGGTATAGCGCCGCGCCGTAATAGCCTGAGTGCAGGCGAGTGCCAAAAGAGACGGATCCTGAACGGTCTCGCTGATGCCGATAGTACAATTCTGATTCAACAGCTTTTTTGCGCTCTGCACAAGTTCGATAACGGGAAGTCTCAGTTTTGTTGACATCTCTTCCGGCTCGCTTGTTACAAGAGTAATTATTCTGCCGTTGACAAAGAAACTTTCGCACAGAGCATATTTATTAAAAATGCTGTTGACAAAATCGATATGCTGCTGAGAGGTGCAGGTCTTGCCCGTGTTTGCCTTGAATTTTGAAGCAATGACGCTGTAGCAGTCGCCGTCGCTTTTGATTATTCCGAGCTTTTTGGCATTCTCAGTTAAGTCGTCCGATGCACGGACATCCTCGCCCGTACCGAGCAAAAGCGGAAGCAGGAATTCCGCCTTTTCAAGCCGCAGAGAGATATCTTCGTTTGACCCGCCGCTTTTGAGCAGTTCAAACTCACTGTCCATCTCGGCTCCGATTTTTTCAAACTCCTCGGTGAGCTCGGATGCGGAAACAGGCTTGAGAAGATATCTTATGACATTGTATTTGAACGCCTCCTGAGCGTATTCAAAGTCGTCGTACCCGCTCAGGATAACAAATTTCGTTGCCGGCCTTATTTCGCGGGTCCTTTTTGCAAGCTCGAGTCCGGTCATAAGCGGCATTTTGATATCGGTCAGAACAAGATCGGGTTCAAGCTTTTCGAGAAGATCGAGCGCCTCTATTCCGTTTTCGGCGCCGCCGACAACCTCAAAACCCGCTCTCTGCCAATCGACATTGCCGATAACCGCCTCTCTCTGGCGTATCTCATCGTCAACTACAAGCACACTGTACATAATCATGACCTCGCACAAAAATCATTTGTTTTATGTATACCGACTTTGCGGCGCATCCGAAAGAAATACAAATCATAACCGTATTTTTCGGATGCCGCTTCTGATTTTATTATATAAAAACTTCCGATCATTATCAAGATTTATCTTTTTCGCGGTGTCAAATATAAAAAGTCAATAGGAATTGAAACGGCAAATGCCCTGCCTCGAACCCGTTCGATGCAGGCAGAATTTTATTGTACAAACCGACCGTTTATGATAAAATTTACTCGGTGATATTATGAGAATACTTATCTGCGACGACGAAAACATCTATGCCGATGAGCTCAAGTCGTTTATCGAAAATTACTTTTTGCTTCGGCATTTGCCTGCCGAGATAACAATAAAATGCGACCCGTTGGATGTTGTCAACGACGAATCGATTTATGAGATCGCTTTTCTTGACATTCAGATGGACAATGTTGACGGTCTGTCCCTTGCAAAAATTTTAAAGGAACGCAACAGCAAGGTCGCTATATTTTTCATAACATCGTTCGGTCGATATCAGGATGACGCGATGGATCTCAACGCCTTTCGCTTCTTTGAAAAGCCGTTTGACCCGGAGAGGCTCCGCTCCGGGCTTGACAAGGTCATGGAGTATATTGACAGGACATATGTCGACTTTTTTATAAACGCAAACGGTGCACAAAAGAAAATCCCTGCCGACGATATTCTCTATGTCGAAAGAGACAACCGCAAGGTCACACTGCACACGCTCGACGAAAAATATATAACCCGCGAATCATTTAATTTCTGGGAGGACGCACTTCAGAGCACTTATTTTTATACGGTTCACAAATCGTTTATAGTAAACCTGCACTATGTAACGAAATACGACTATTCAGAGCTGTATCTACAAGACAGCATAAGGATCCCGATAGCCCCGAGGCGGCAGAAGGATTTTCGCAAATTCTGGTTCGAGTACCTGAGGAGAAGATGAGATGATAATCAAAATAGCCTATTTCATAGTCTACTTTATCGAAATGCTCATTTCATATATATTTTTCAATCACATCGGCTGCCGAAAGAAATCCGCCGCGCTGACGCTCGCGATAGGCACCGTTCTGTTTGAGCTCGGAGCGGTGGTCAGCCTGTTCAATATAGACTCCGCCCTGCTCAACGCATTTTTCTCGCTGAGCGCAAATATTGTGTTTGCAATAGTGTTTTTTGATGTAAAAAAGCTCCAGGGAATTTTTTATTCTTTTATGCTGGTCGTGCTCTCCTCGTTTCTTGAACTTGTCTCGATTTTCACGATATCGACCTTCGCAGATATATACATACTCAACTATGAGTCTCAGCCGATGCTGCTTGTGATTGAGGTTATAATAAGCAAAATTATATATTTCCTGCTCGTCGGAATACTGATAAAATTTGTCCACCCGTCCCCGAATTCGACTTCTGTCAGAACACCGTCCAGCTTCTACGCATATCCGATAAGCACATTTATATCTGTCATATTTTTCTGGTATATCGCCGCAAACGAGTCGATTTCTTATCGCGGGCAGCTGACCTTGGCGACAATAAGCCTTCTGCTGTTTATGGCTTCGATTTTCACTTTCTTTGTCTTCCAATATAACGCCAAAAAGGACACCGAGATTCTTTTGCTCCAGCAGGAAAGTGAAAAGCTGAAAACCGACACGCTCTATTACAATATGCTCGAAAGGCAAAACAACAATCTGAGTTCATATGCACATGACACGAAAAACCATCTTGCCACAATAAAGGCGCTCAATCACGACCCGGAAATTGATATGTACATATCCAAAATGCTCGACCGCCTCAACGAATACGGCTCAGTGTGCCACAGCGGCAATCATATCCTCGATGTCATCGTTGACAGGTACGCCGCCGAATGTGCGCTGAGCAACATTGATTTTCGCTTTGACATAAAGGAAAACAATCTTCGCAATTTAGATTATTTTGATATTGTCACCATATTGAACAATCTCTTTGACAACGCCGTCGAAGCCGCGAAGAAATCTGACAACGGGTATGTTTCGATTGTCACGAACTACCGAAACAACTTTTCGATAATCGTGATAACCAACTCCTGCGGCATACAGCCCGAGTTCAGTTCATCAGGGGAACTGAAAACAACGAAAGAAAATCCCAAGCTCCACGGCTTCGGGATCAAGAGCGTAAAGAATGCGCTGAAAAAATATGACGGAGATTTATCCTTGGAATATGACGGCAAAAGCGGCGAATTCATCGCCACGGTCATGCTTGACGCGAGGATATCCCCGGACAGGGAAAATAAAAATCAAATCGCAAAGCAGTAACAAATATATCAATCATAAAAATCCCGCCGACTTTTTGCACAGCCGGCGGGATTTTTTTAATTTTGCTGCAAAATGTCTTCTTTATCGAGCATCGGGTATTTGACAAGTGACGCCGAGTCGAGGTTTTCGCGATGCATATCGACTGCGGTGATGCGGCGGTTATTATAAGTCGTGTAATAATACACGCCCTTGTCCGCGTTGAAGCAGGAGGTGTATATAGTTATCTCGTATTTCCCCTCCGCGACCTCGCAGCAGCCGCGCACCTGTTCGACCGCGCCGAGGATATGGAAGAACTGACCGACGCTCTCCTCCTCTGTGCTTCCGGAGAGCGAATTGAGCTTTGTGAATGCGGCTCTCACGAATCTCGACATTGAAGACAAGTCGCCTGGCAGACCGAGTCCGCCCATTCCGCGGCTGTATGCGGCGAGGCTTAATTTGTCTGAAAAGCTGTTTTGGGGCTGCTTCGGCGAGAGATTCATATAGTTGTTGAGATTGAACATCTGCATATCAAACGGCGGCTCGTTCGTGAGAACTCCCGGGGCGTTGTCGTATATTTTAAGCCCGCTCTCGGTAGGCTCGACCGTTATCGCGCCGCTCTTGTCCGCGATTATCCAGTGCATTTTCGCCGCAGGATAGCGGCTGTCGAATGTTGTGCCGACGAGGTTTATTTTCTCTATTGCGCTGCGAGCCTGCTCAATGGTCGCGTATTGGCTAAGTACCCACGGGATAAATTCAAACTGCGCGATGTTCTGCTTGCCGTCCTGCGGCTCTGCATAATGCGCGCTGACAGCGAAGTTAAGCCCCGCCATGCCGAGTCCCTTTTCGTTTACGGCATCGTAGTACATCGGATATCCGTCCGAGACATGAGCCGTGCCGATCATAGCATAGTGCTCGTCCGTTCTGCCGCCGTGGCGGAACTCGAGCGGGAACCTGCGCGGCATCACGGTTATCTCCTCGCCGTAAGAGAACTCATAGTCGAGCGTCCTGCCCATATAAAAATCATCGGTTTTATAAGTTGCTGCCGTACACATAATAAGCCTCCCGAAAGTTTCTTCTGCAATTATAGTATACCTGTTTGCCGAAGTTGTAAACACAATGAAAAATATCTGAAAATTTAAAACCGCCGCAGGCACTTTTCTGCGCTTCGCGGCGGAATGTTTATCTTTTGGGTATCTTTTTTCTGATATCGCTCAGGCGGTTGAGTGCTTCATACAGAGTCTCGTCTTTCTTCGCGAAATGCAGGCGGATAAGATTGTTCACGGGCTCGCGGAAGAAGCTCGAACCCGGCACTGCACCGACTCCGACATCGCGTGCGAGGACATCGCAGAACTCTAAATCCGATTCAAAGCCGAACTCCGAAATGTCGAGCATCACATAATACGCGCCCTGCGGCACGGTGTGTTTTATCCCGATATCATTGAGTCCTTTTATAAATAAATCGCGCTTTGCGGTGTACTTCTCTCTTAAATCATCGTAATATTCGTCCCCGAATCGAAGACCCGTGACTGCCGCCTCCTGAAGCGGAGCCGCCGCGCCGACGGTCAGAAAGTCGTGCACTTTCTTTGCGACTTCAATGATATTCGGCGGCGCGATAATATAGCCCAGCCGCCAGCCGGTTATCGAATATGTCTTTGACAGCGACGAGCAGGAAATCGTGCGCTCCCACATTCCGGGAAGAGAGGCAAAATACACATGCCTGTTCGGCGCATAGACTATGTGCTCGTAGACCTCGTCAGTGATGACAAATGTATCATATTTTTCGGCTAAATCGGCTATGAATTTCAGTTCATTATATGTAAATACCTTGCCGCACGGATTCGACGGATTGCAGAGTATGAGCACCTTGGGATGCTGTTTGAACGCCGCCTCCAGCTCGTCGGGATTGAAATCAAACTCCGGCGGATAGAGCGGCACATATATCGGCTCGGCGCCCGAAAGGATCGCATCCGCGCCGTAGTTTTCATAGAACGGCGAGAAAACAATCACCTTGTCGCCCGGGTCGGTCACGGTCATCATCGCCGCCATCATCGCCTCGGTACTGCCGCAGGTGACGACTATCTCTGAATTGGGGTCGATGCTCCTGCCCATAAACTTCGACTGCTTCTCGGCGAGCGCCTCTCTGAAATTCTGTGCGCCCCAGGTTATCGAATACTGGTGATAGTCCTCGTGCGCGACCTCGGCAAGGCGGTCTAGGATTTCTTTGGGTGGATCAAAATCCGGGAATCCCTGCGACAGATTGACTGCGCCGTACTGCAGCGAGACGCGCGTCATTCTGCGGATGACCGAATCGGTGAAATTTTCTGTTCTGCCGGAAAGTTCAGGCATGTTTTCTCCCCCTAAATGCTGCGTTTTGAAATATTATACCGCAAGTCTGGCCGCTCGGGCAACCGACAAAACAAAGAAAAGCAGCCGGGAAAGCCGACTGCTTTTGTATACTTTTCTGTTTTACTTCGCGTTGACGATATCGATCTGGTTCATATAGAGGTCGATATAGCTCTCTGTCTTCGAGCCGAGCAGAGTGCCGTGGTTCGCGTTCTCCACAACGGGATAGACATACCACACGCCGCGCTCATATGCGCCCTTGTGGTCAACGATAAATTCGTGCTTCTCGCCCTCGGGATAGAGTGCGCTCTTGACAGGCACTGCGCCGTCGTTTCTGAGCCAATCGCCCTCGAGCTTGACGCCGTCAACCGTTATTCCGGCTATGTGGCCTATAAGCCAGCCCGTGCCCGCCATGCTGCCGAGCACATCGGTCGGGTTCTGGAATCTGCCGTCCGCCGAAGGCTCCGTGCCGCAGCAGGCGTAGGAGAAATAATACACGTTCTCAACAGCGCCTATCTTGGCGTTGAGCTCCTGCGCGCCGTGAAGCGTGAGGTCATAGAGGCAATTATCGTTCGAGAGGGCATAGTTCAGAATGCCACAGAGATTGAAGCTTGCCCTGCCCTCGCCCGGAGCGCGGGTCAGACCGAACTGGTCGAGCTTGAGGTCGAGATAGTTGCTGCCCGCCATACCCGCGACATTGGCAATCATCGCGGCGATATACTCGCCCTGATAGAGATCGACGCCGACATTCGCGCTGACTGTGCCGTTATGCGGCGCCGCTATCGAGATAACGGAGTTTACATAATCGCCCTTTCCGCCTTTGAAGAAATCGGAGACATCGCCGCCCGCCGCGACCTCTTCGGGCGCGCCGTTAGCGAGAATATAGGTGAAGAGTCTCGTCGTTGCGCCGCCGAATGAGTGGCCGAAGAGATTTATCTTGATGATATTTCCGTTCTTGTCGGTCTTGCCGAAGGTGTCGATAAGAGCCTTGCCGACGAACGAACGGCCGTAGCGCTCATGATGATGCTCCGCAGAGTGGGCTGCACCGTAATCGACGACGGTTCCCGCAAGCTGGGCATAGAGCTCGCACGCTCTGTCCCACGCGCTGCTCAGCGGGCCGACGGAGGCCGCGTGGCAGTCGTATCCGCGGGCATTGAGCGACTTCATCAGATCCTCTTTATACTGCATACCCCAGTATGGCGTGACGGAGTTGAGCTTGTCGTTGTCTCCGTAGCCGAGGATACCGTGGACGAAGATGCAGGGATATTTGTAAGAATCGGCCTTTGCGTCGGCAAATGCAAGGGAAACTCCCGCGCTGAAAACAAGAATCAGAGCGAGCAGCAAGCTTGCCGCGCGTTTAAAGATGTTGCGTTTTGTCATTGTTTCACTTCCTGTGTTGTTTTTTAAAGCCACGGAAATATTAGCATAAAACGGCGCTACTTTCAATATTTAATCGAAAAATTATGTTAGGAACACATAAAATTATTTCGCGCCGTCCGAAAGCTTCTTCAGCGCCCGCTCGTCGAGAAGGTTCACCGTAACAAATTTTCCGCCGCAGAACACCGCCCAGTTATTGAAAACGCAGGGCAGATTCTTCGCCTTTTCGAGCGAATCGACCTCGATAAAATCCGCGTCTATTCCGTTTTCCTCGCAGAATTTGCGATTCGACTCGATGCGCCCGGGGATAAACGGGCACTGCGCGTCATAATAGACGGTCAGTTTTTTGCTGTCTATTGACTCTCTCTTCGCGTTTTCGGCAAAGCGCGGCTTTGTCCCGTCGAAAGATAATGCCAGCAGCTCATAGCCGTTCTCGGTCTCATCGACCGTCTCGAATCCGAACTTCTTCGCAAACGACTGGTCGGAGAGCCACGCCTTCTGCTTCTTCGCGCCGAGCATACAGACTCCGGATTTGCCCTGCGCCTTTGCGTCGGCAATGCAGGATTCCATCAGCCGCCTGCCGTAGCCCTTGCCCTTGTTCTCGCTCAGAACCCAAAGGCAGTATATATAGATGTAATTGTCGCCGACTATCGGCACCCACGCGCGCTCGAGCGGCGCATATTCAATGAACACGCACGCCTTTTCATCGAGTTTTCTGAAAACATGACCCTCGCCGAGGCGTTCTCTGAGCCACGCGCGCTTTGTCTCGACGCCCGGATGCGGCTTCTTCGTTCGTATGATGCAGCAAAGATGCTCGCTGTCGATATTCTCGGGCGTGATATCGATAAACCTGTCAGACATAGTGCCCTCCAAAAAACAAGCCGGCGCGGACATAAAACGCCTGCACCGGCTGTACACAAATCAATAATATCTTATAACCGCGACAACCTTGCCTAAAATCGAAACCTCGTTAACGATTATCGGCTCATAGGTGTCGTTCTCGGGCTGGAGACGGAAATGACCGTTTTCTTTATAGAAAGTCTTGACCGTAGCCTCGTCCTCGATCATAGCGACGACTATTTCTCCGTTTCGCGCGACGGGAGTCTTTTCGGCAATAACAAGGTCGCCGTCGAGTATGCCCGCCTGGATCATACTCTCTCCCCTGACCTTCAGGGCAAAAAGAGTTTTGTCGCTTGAGGTGTGACCCGAATAGGCAACGCTGCCCTCGATCTGCTCAAAAGCGAGTATCGGCGCACCGGCGGTAACGGTACCGACGATCGGGACATTGGTAACAACATTATCTTCCCTGCCGAGGATGCGAATAGTGCGCTTCTTGAGCGGATCGCGCTGAATATAGCCCGCCTGTTCGAGCGCATCAAGGTTCGCCTGCACGGAAGATGTTGAGCTCAGTCCCACTGCCGCGCCAATCTCACGCACCGAGGGCGGAACTCCATCCTGCGAGCGTTCAAGGAGATATTCGTATATTCTTTTCTGAGTTTTGCTTATGTCTTTCAAAGCACGTCACCCTTTCAAGATGTCTGCATAACTTACCTGCTTTATTATAACACATAGTTTTGGAAATTGCAAACATTTGTTTGTTGAAATTTTTATAAATTTTTTGCGCGGTTTTCGGCTCAAAAATTGGTATTTTTACACATTTTTGTTGTATTTTAGTTTTGCATTGTAGTATAATTTATGTAATAGCTATTCGTTTGTCAGAATCTTTAAGTGAACATTATTTTTACAGGAGATGTATATCTTATGCCAACCGCAAGAACAAAGAGCAAGGCGCTCCCGAGAGCCGACTTCCCGGAACAGGTCGGCGTGTCCTCAAAGGCGATATCCGAACTGCTCGACGATTTCGAGCGCAGCGGGATAGAGCTTCACAGCATCATGATCCTGCGCCACGGAAAAGTAGCTTTCGAGACCTGGAGAGACCCCTATGCTCCCGACATCCCGCACACCATGTATTCAGTCAGCAAGAGCTTTGCGTCGATAGCCACCGGATTCGCTATTGATGAAGGACTGCTGACGCTCGACACGAAGGTCATCGATATTTTCCCCGAGTACAGACCGCAGAAATACGACGCGAACCTCGAAAAGATGACCGTGTTCCACCTGCTGACCATGACCGCCGGAAAGGATGTAAGCGTCCTCGAAAACAAGGCGAAAGTCTCATGGCTCAAGAGCTTTTTCGGCGCACGCTGGGCATTCGCCCCGGGCGAGAGCTGGAAGTACATCAGCGAAAACTGCTATGTCCTCTGCGCCATAATCCAGAAGCTGACCGGCATGACCGTGCGTGAATATCTCGCGCCGCGTCTGTTCAAACCTCTGGGCATCAGAGAGAATCCCACATGGGAGACCGACCCGAACGGTCTTGAGGCAGGCGGCTGGGGTCTGTTCATAACAACAGAAGAGCTCGCCAAGGTCATCGACTGTATGAGCCACGGCGGAAAATATCAGGGCAAGCAGGTCATCCCCGAGTTCTGGGCGCGCGAAGCGGGCAAGGCTCAGGCAGACAACTCAAGCAAAAGCTCGAATCAAATCGACTCCTGCGTCGGCTACGGCTTCAACTTCTGGTGCTGCCACTTCCCCGGCTCTTACCGCGCAGACGGAATGTTCTCGCAGTTCGGCATCGTCCTGCCGGAATACGACGCAAATATCATCACCACCTGCAGCGAGGTCTTTGAGCAAAAGACGCGCGACTGCCTGTGGAGACACTTCCCCGAGGGCTTCATCGAACCGAAGGATGAGCCGGAGCAGACCACCCTGCCCATGACGCTCACTCCCCTGCCTGTGCTCACCGCCGGCAGGCGCAATCCCGTGCTCGAAAAGAAGCTGTCATATTCGACTATACATATGCTCTATAACCCCGTGCTCGATGTTGCGGGCTTCCCCGTGAGCGTCCTGCCGACGGCGGTCGTATATATGTCAGCTGACCGCGCGGGCAACATAGACAAGATAAACCTCGACTTCTCCGAGAACGAGTGCCGCTTCACATGGAGCGAGGGAAAAGTCAGGAACACGATAGTCAGCGGACTCGACGGCAAATACCGCAAATCGAAGATGCACCTGGCGGGACTCGACTTCACCGCCGTCTCGTCGGCAAGATGGGAGGATAGCGACACATTCACAATATGGATTCGCGCCAACGAATCCATATCCGAGCGCCGCTTCTCTTTCCGCTTCAACGGCAACAAAGTTACCGTTATCCCGACCTCCTGCCCGGATCTGTGCAACATCGCCGAATCCATCGCGCAGGGCACGGGCGACATGATAGAAAACGAAACGATAGCCGACATCTGCGGCAACATTCTGCGCAGACACTACACTCTGCTCGAGCCAAAGCTGTTTGGCCGCCTGGAGATGAGATAAATGTCAACCTTGTTCAAAATATGCTTCGGAATAGCTGCGGGACTCGAATTCATTTTCGTCCCGTGGTTCCTCAAGGCCTCAAGAAACGGGCGCTGCACAAAATCGCAGATACTCAAAACCATATGCGCGACCCTTTTCGTCGCGGCGGGAGTTCTCGCGAGCGTGATAGCGCAGAACCGCAGCGACTACGCGCACTATATTCTGATAGGACTTCTACTCGGCTGGTGCGGCGATTTTCTTCTGCATCTGCCGCCGAAGCTGCCGTTCACGCTGAGCGGCGGACTCGCATTCCTCGCGGGGCATGTGTTTTATATATACGCCTACTGCCTTGCGATGAAGCGATATTTTCCCGACGCGCCGTTTTGGGATAAGCGCGAGTTGATAGCCTGCGCGATAATTATAGTTATCGGCGTTGCGGCTATCCGCCTGCTCGGAGTCAAGTTCAGCCCGCTTTATATAATCGGCGTACCGTATGTCGCAATGCTCGCGTTCATGCTCGTCAAGGCGGGTTCGCTCGGCATCAAGGCAGTCAAAGCCGGACTCGACAACGCGGTTGTCATGTGCATCCTGCTCGTCGGCGGCGCGTTCTTATTTGCGCTGTCGGATATGATGCTCGCCGTCAACTCCCTGCGCAAGCCCCGCCCGTCATACGGCTACAAGATAACCTGCATCGTAACTTATTTCACGGCGCAGTTCCTGCTCGCGTCAACAATATTTGTAATTTCCGCCTGACTCAAGGCGCAGACCCGAAAGGAGACAGCATATGCTCGGAACAGGCACATGGCATTTAAAAATCGGAAACATGTTTTATAACGGCGACATCACGCTCCGCGTCTTTGACGACGGCGGGAAATACGGCTTCGAGATAATCGAGCCGAAGATGGCCGCGCCGGAGGTTGAGATAAAGAGACTTTCGACTGCCGGCAACCACCTGTCGGCGACCGTCACGGCGCGCGAACTGCGCGGCAGAGACGCCCAGATCGAGCTCGATTTCACCGACACCTCCGTCAGCGGAAGCGCAAAGGTTCCGCTCATCGGCACAGTGACGATAAAAGAGGGCACGAAAATAGCAGAATAAAACAAAGTTACTTTGATAAGCGATAAAAAAGCAGCGACCGACCGCAGCGAATTTTCGTTGCGGTCGGTTTTGCAGTTGTATTTGCGAGATGAGCACATATATAAATTGGTGTTGTCGCAGAATCTATTAGGCGCAACTTGTAGGGTGCGGCGACCTCGACGCACCGTTTCCGCGCAAGCGGCACAAAATCCTCGAACCTTCCATTACCGACCGTTTGTAGGGACAGCCCTTGCGGCTGTCCGCTATCGGCGATAGCCGATACAAATACTTAATTGATGGTAATTTTCCTTTACCTTCGCGTCCTATCATAGTCAAATTTTTATACTTTCCGCGTTTCGGCATTTTCTTTTTGTTTGAAAAAGAAAACGCCTGCAAAAGAAAAGCAAACTCAGGGCTTCGCCCCGAGA
>CAVAWW010000036.1:0-21228 GCA_963592475.1 bacterium | reverse complement strand
CGGAGCTTGAACGAGTGCGTGCTCGTGCGTCTTGCTTCGCAAGCCGTTCCCTCGCTTCTCTCAATCAGCTTATCAACCACTGCGGCGCGGCTATTGAAAGCCTGACTGTAAAAGTCGGTTGGTCCTTTGCTTTTACTTCGTTATGGTTCAAGTAATAGACAAATTACAATTGCCAAACCGATAAAAAAGAGCCGTCATTTTTGACAGCTCCTATTACATTATATATTATATTATCTCTCGTCGGTCAGCGTTGCCGCCATGACTGCTTTTATCGTGTGCATGCGGTTTTCCGCCTCGGCGAAAACAACGGACTGTGCGCTCTCGAACACCTCGTCCGTGACCTCCATCGAGTCGCGCCCGAACTTTTCGCCCATATCCTTGCCTATCGTCGTTTTCATGTCGTGATAAGAGGGCAGGCAGTGCATGAACACAGCGTTCGGCGATGCCTTTGCCATGAGCTCGGAGTTGACCTGATAGGGCGCGAGGTCGTTTATGCGTTCCTCCCAGACTTCGACAGGCTCGCCCATCGAGACCCACACGTCGGTGTATATTACATCGGCGTTTTTTGCGGCCTCGTCGGGGCTTTCGCAGAATTTTATCTTGGCGCCGGTCTGCGCGGCGATCTCCATGCAGGTGTCAACGAGCGCCTTGTCCGGGAAATATTTCTTCGGCGCGCAGGCAGTGAAGTTCATGCCCATCTTCGCGCAGCCGACCATGAGCGAATTGCCCATGTTGTATCTGGCGTCGCCCATGTAGACGAAGTTGATGCCTTTGAGGTGCCCGAACTGCTCTTTTATCGTCAGAAAATCCGCGAGAATCTGCGTCGGGTGGAACTCGTTCGTCAGACCGTTCCAGACGGGGACGGAGGCATACTGCGCGAGCTCCTCTACTATCGACTGACCGAAGCCGCGGTATTCAATGCCGTCATATATGCCCGAGAGCACGCGCGCCGTGTCGGCGATGCTCTCTTTTTTGCCTATCTGCGAGCCGGAGGGGTCGAGATAAGTCGTGCCCATGCCGAGGTCGCGCGCCGCGACTTCGAAGCTGCACCTTGTCCTCGTGCTCGTCTTTTCGAATATCAGCGCAACATTCTTGCCGTCGCATATTTTGTGCGGTATGCCCGCCTTCTTCTTCGCCTTGAGAGAGGCGGCGAAGTCGATAAGATATTCAATCTCTTCGGGCATAAAATCCAAAAGTTTCAAAAAATCTCTGTTTTTGAATGTCATGTTCAAGCCTCCTTGTCTGCACAGACTTCTTTTATAACGCCGACTGCCTGTTCGAGAAGCTCCATGGGAATGTTGAGCGCCGGGAGCAGTCTGACCTTGTCTTTTGCCTTGATAACGAGAACGCCCTTTTTCATGCAGGCGTTTATGATCTCGGAGGCGTCCTTTTCGGTCTTTATGCCGATCATCAACCCGAGTCCCGAGACTTCTTTTATGCCCGGTGCGCCGCTGAGTTCCGAAAATATATAGTCCGACCTCTCGCGGACTCCTGCGAGAGTCTTTTCATCGAGCCTCGAAAGAATATTTATCGCGCCGGCGCAGCATATCGGGTTGCCTCCAAAAGTGGAACCGTGGGAGCCGGGGGTGAGAACATCCTTTGTCTTTTCGCTGAACAGCGTAGCTCCGAGCGGCAGACCGCCCGCGAGCCCCTTGGCGGTCGATACGATGTCGGGGAATATGCCGTAGTTCATGTAGCCGTAGAGCTTGCCGCTTCTGCCGTTGCCTGTCTGAACCTCGTCGCAGATGAGCAGAATGTCGCGCTCGCGGCAGATTCTTTCGAGTGACTGGAGATAGTCTTTGTCGAGCGGCATAACGCCGCCCTCGCCCTGAACGACTTCGAGCATGACCGCGGCGCAGCGATTTTCAAAGAGAACCTTTTCAATCTTCTCTATGTCATTCGGCTCAACATAGATAAATCCCTCAGTCAGCGGCAGAAAGTCCTTGTGGAACACATCCTGACCCGTTGCGGCGAGGGTGGTTATCGTCCTGCCGTGGAAGCTGTTTTTTAGTGTAACTATGTTGTGGCAGTCAGCGCCGTGCTTCTCTGCGGCGTATTTTCTCGCTGCCTTTATCGCGCATTCGTTGGCCTCTGCGCCGGAGTTCGAGAAGAAAACTTTTTTCATGCCCGTGCGGTCGCAGAGCATCTGCGCGAGCTTCACGCAAGGCTCTGTGTAGTAGAGGTTCGACATGTGCTGAATTTTGCCCGCCTGCTCGGTTATCGCTTTTATCCATTCGTCGTCGGCTATGCCGAAGGTGTTGACCGCTATGCCCGAGGACAGGTCGGTGTATATCTTCCCCGCGTCGTCCCAGACTACGGAGCCTTTGCCGCCCTCAATTGTCAGCGGGAACCTCGCATAAGTTCCGGCTATGTATTCCTTGTCCTGCTGCTGTAATATATCCATTATATTCTCCTTTTTATGCCGTGAACATCGTGCCCATGCCTTCGTCTGTCAGCATTTCGATTAGTATCGAGTGCGGTATCCTGCCGTCAATGATGAAAACTCTGTGCACGCCCCATTTTATCGCGTTGATGCAGCATTCGGCTTTCGGAATCATGCCGCCGCCGATGACGCCGCTCTTTATGAGCGCGGGAACTTCGTCCGCCTTTATGGCCGAGATGAGAGTGTCCGGGTCGTCCTTGTCCTGGAGAATGCCGCTTATATCCGTCATGGATATAAGGCTCTCCGCGTTGAGCGCGCCGGCTATCTTCGCCGCGGCAGTGTCCGCGTTTATGTTATAGACATTGCCCTCGCTGTCGCAGCCGACGGTCGAAACGATCGGGATATATCCCTTGTCGATAACGTCGAGTATCGGCTGAATATTTACGTTTGTTATCTCGCCGACGAAGCCGAGCTTCTCGTCTTTCATCTTCGCTTCAATCATGTGGCCGTCTATTCCGGAGAGTCCCATCGCCTTGCCGCCCTTGTTTTCAATGAGGTTGACGAGGCTTTTGTTGACCTTTCCGGCGAGCACCATCTGCACTATATCGGCGGTCTCCTTGTCCGTGACGCGCAGACCGTTGACGAATTCACTCTTCTTGCCGGTCTTTTGGAGCATGTCTGTTATCTCCGGACCGCCGCCGTGAACCAGAACGACTTTTATGCCGATGAGCCAGAGCAGAACGATGTCGCGCATGACGGAATCTTTTAGCTTTTCGCTCGTCATCGCGTTTCCGCCGTATTTGACAACGACTATCTTGCCTGCGTAATCCTGTATATACGGCAGCGCGTGGACAAGAACCCTTGCGCGCTCCGCGTTTGAAATGTTCATATCTTTCCCTCCGTTTTTTGCAATCAGGTGCGGTAGTCTCCGTTTATCCTGACATAGTCATATGTCAGGTCGCAGCCCCACGCCGTTGAAGACGCGTCGCCGCTCTTTAAATCAATAATAATATCTATCTCATTTTCGGAGAGTATCTCTTTTGCCTTTTCCTCCGAAAAATCAACTCCCGCGCCGTTTTCACAGACGAGAATCGAACCTTTATCTGACTTGAACCAAACGTCGATTTTGTTGACGTCGACATCCGCGCCACTGTAGCCGATGGCGCAGAGAACCCTGCCCCAGTTGGCGTCCGAGCCGAACATGGCGGCTTTCGTCAGCGACGAGCAGACAACGCTCTTTGCGACAGTCTTGGCGGTTTCTTTATCCTTTGCGCCGCTGACTTTGCATTCGAGCAGCTTCGTCGCGCCCTCGCCGTCGGCGGCAATCCTGCGGCAGAGCCACACGGTTATGGTATTGAGGGCTTTCATAAATTCATTGAAATCATCGCCATCTTTGTCAATCTCTTTGTTCCCGGCGAGCCCGTTTGCGAGCACTGTTACCATGTCGTTCGTCGAGGTGTCGCCGTCGATGCTTATCATATTGAAAGTCTCCGCGATGTCCGAAGACAGAGCTTTCTGAAGCATCTCGCTGCTTATCGCGCAGTCGGTGGTTATGAAAACGAGCATCGTTGCCATGTTGGGGTGAATCATGCCCGAGCCCTTTGCGATGCCGCCCATCTTGCATTCAACTCCGCCTATTTCGAAGCTGACGGCAATCTCTTTCGGAATCGTGTCGGTCGTCATTATCGCCTCCGCCGCCAGGTCGGAGTGGTCGCCGAGTCCTGCTTTCAGAGCGGGTATGCCGGAAGCTATCGGAGTGATGTTCAGTGGCTGGCCGATAACGCCTGTCGAAGCGACGACGATGTCGGCGGGCTTTATTCCGAGCACGGACGCGAGCAGGTCGCTCGTGCGCTCGGCTATCTCAACGCCGTTCGCGTTGCAGGTGTTCGCGTTTCCACTGTTGCATATGACCGCCTGCGCCTTGCCGTCTGCGATATGATTTTTCGTGACGACCAGCGGCGCGCCCTTGACGAGGTTAGTTGTATAGACAGCCGCCGCGTTGGCGACTTTTTCGCTGTATATGAGCGCGAGATCGCGCTTCGTCCTGTTCTTGCGGATGCCGCAGTGAACGCCGGAAGCCTTGAATCCCTTTGCGGCGCAGACGCCGCCAAATATTGTTTTCATTTTATTTTACCTCCTCAGATATCAAGTCCGAAAGCCTTGTCCTTGCCCATGACAAGGTTCAGATTTTCGAGCGCGGCGCCCGATGCGCCCTTGCCGAGATTGTCGTATACGGCGGTCAGCAATATTCGCTCATCGTTGCCGTAGACCGATATTTTCATGCCATCCGTGCCAGAGAGTGCGCCCGCGCACAGAAAGCCGTCATTGTCCGATTTGTCGCAGAATGTCACGACGGAACCCTGATATTTCGCTCTGTAGATGTCGGCGATTTCGCCTGAAGAACAGCTTATCTGCTCTGCGAACAGCGGCACGGTGACCTGCATTCCGCTGTAAAAATCATCGACCACGGGGCAGAATATCGGGGCGTTTTCAATGCCCGTTATGCCCTTCATCTCTTTTAGGTGCTTGTGCTGCTGAGTCAGCCCGTACTGTCTGGGGGAAAAGAGCAGGGGAGATTTATCCTCGCTCTCGTATTCGGCGATCATCTTCTTGCCGCCTCCGCTGTACCCGGTCAGAGAATAGCAGCTGAGCAGCGCGTCTTTCTTGAGCACGCCTGCCTCAACAAGCGGATAGACCAGCGCGATAAATCCGCCGGCGTGGCAGCCGGGGACGGCGATGCGCTTGGAGCTTTTTATCTTCTCTTCAAACTCTGCGGACAGCTCCGGGAAGCCGTAAGCCCAGCCCTCGCTCGTGCGGTGCGCCGTTGATGTGTCTATAATAACGGTGTCCGGATTTTCAACCAGTTCGACCGCCTCAACTGCGGCGGCGTCCGGCAGGCAGAGGAAAGCGACCTGTGCGCTGTTCAGCGCCTGCTTGCGGCTCTCGGTATCTTTTCTCTGCTCCTCGCTGAGCGTTATCAGCTCAACGTCGCTTCGCTTCATCAGTCTGTCTTTTATTCTCAGCCCGGTCGTGCCGGCGCTGCCGTCGATAAATATTTTCATGGTGTCTCCCGTTTAATGCGCTTTCGGCGAACACGGCGTTTATAAAAACGATCCGGTATTCGCCGACGGTGCAAAATTATTCAACCATTTGACTAATAATATACTACTGTATGCATAAATATTCAAGAGTTTCAGCAAAATAAATTCAATTTTGTCAATCTGTACCATACCTTCGTCCGTTGGCAAACAGCTTTGTAAAAATTGACAAGAGAATAGGGGAGAGGGTGAATAAATGTATATCGGTTGTTCAGATACAATTAAAAACAGGATATCTCCTTGTCGGAGATATCCTGTTTAATTTTATTTCGCAAGGAATCTTGAAAGGAACTCCTGCGTCTTGGGATCCTGCGGATTCTCGAAGATATCCTTCGGACTGCCCTGTTCGCAGATGAGTCCGTCCGCCATGAACACGACGTTCGTTGAAACGTCGCGCGCAAACGCCATCTCGTGGGTGACGACTATCATCGTCAGACCCTCTTTTGCGAGGTTGCGCATGACTTCGAGCACTTCGCCGACCATCTGCGGGTCGAGTGCGCTCGTCGGCTCGTCGAACAGCAGAACTTCGGGCTCCATCGCAAGCGCGCGGGCTATTGCGACGCGCTGCTTCTGACCGCCGGAGAGCTGGGAGGGCTTGGCGTTGATGTAGGGCGCCATGCCGACCTTTTCAAGATAGTGCAGTGCGGACGCCTTGGCTTCGGCTCTGGACTTCTTGAGAACCTTCGTCTGACCGATCATGCAGTTCTTGAGAGCGGTCATGTTGTTGAAAAGATTGAACGACTGGAACACCATGCCGACATGCGAACGGTAAGCGCTCGCGCCGCCTTTAATGTTGTCGATGTTCGTGCCGTGATAGAGTATCTCGCCGGAGGTCGGAGTCTCAAGGAGGTTTATGCAGCGGAGCAAAGTGGATTTGCCCGAGCCGGACGCGCCGATGATGCTCGTGACATCGCCGGGATTGACCGAAAAGTCAATGTCGCGCAGAACTTCGTGATTGCCGAAGGTCTTTGAAAGATGATTTATCTGTAAAATAGGCTCTGACATTATCTTCCCTCCTTCTTGGACTTCTTGACATATGAGTACATTCCGCTGGTGTGGGCGAGAGTGTCGGTGGTAGAGAGATCGAAGTTCTCCGGCCCGTCAAGCTTCTTCTCCCACAGTCTGAGGATAAGCGAGCAGATGACCGTCATTATCAGGTAGATAGTCAGCGTTATAACTGCCGACGGGAAGTAGATGTACTTTGCGCCGACGATAGCCTTGTGAGCCGCGAAGAGCTCGGCGTAGCCGATAACGAACATGACGGAAGTATCCTTGATGTTGATTATGAGGTTGTTGCCTATCTGCGGGATGATGTTGCGTATGGTCTGCGGAAGAATGACATAGAGCATGGTCTTGAAGTGGTTCATGCCTATTGACATTGCGCCCTCCGTCTGACCGACGTCTATCGACATTATACCGCCGCGGACGGTCTCTGCCATATATGCTCCGGTGTTGATGGAGACAACGAGATATGCCGCGAAAGTCGGTTCAAGGTTTATCGCACCGTTCGAGAAGTAGGGCAGGGCATAGAAGATGAATATCGCCTGGATTATCATCGGCGTGCCTCTGAAAACTTCGACGTAGATACGCACTATAGCCTTGACTATGCCGAGGATGACCCGCTTTACGATATTGTCTTTTTTGCCGCACGGAATAGTCTGGATTATTCCGCAGACAAGGCCGATGAGGCAGCCTATGATTGTCGCTATAACAGCGAGCTCTATTGTCTTGAGCGCACCGGTCAGATACTGCATTGAGCTATCGCTCCAGCACTGGACTATGTCGCTCCACAGCTCGGCAAGCTTGTTCATATCTTGTTATCTCCGTTCTGATTATTGTTGATTACTTTGAAAGGGGCTGAATTTTGGTAGCCTCGTTCATTATCTTGTTGAAGTCGTCTGCGGTCATGCCTGCAAGGGCTGAGTTAATCTTATCCTTGAGCTCGGTGTTGCCCTTCTTGACAGAGATGCCGATGTTGATGTCGCCATCGTCAACCTGGAACGCATCGTCGGGGAGGTTGAGAATCTTCAGATCGCTGTAAGCGATGAGAGCGCCCTGAGCGGTGGGCATATCGGTGCAGATGAAGTCAACGGCGCCGGTCTCAAGAGCCATGAGCATGGCGGGAGCAGTCTCCTGAGCGGTCTGAAGAAGAGCACCCTTTACCTGCGGAAGGCAGGTATCATACCAAATGGTTCCGAGCTGGGAGGTGCACTTTGCACCCGCGAGGTCAGCAAGGGAGGTAGCGTTTGCATACTTGCTGTTCTGCTTTGTCATGCAAACGATGGTTGCATAGAGGTAGGGGCCTGCGAAATCGACCTGCTGCATACGATCCGCGGTCATCGACTGACCTGCGATAACGGCGTCAACCTTGCCGGTCTGAACTGCGGGGACAAGCGAATCCCAGTCGAGGCGCACAACCTCGAGCTTCCAGCCGTTTGCTTCGCATATCTTCTTAGCCATCATGATATCGTATCCGTTGGCGTAGTCGCTGGAATCCTTTATCGGGACAGCGCCGTTGGAATCATCGCTCTGAGTCCAGTTGTAGGGAGCGTATGCGCACTCCATGGCAACGGTCAGAACGCCGTCTTCAACACCGGTCTTGGCACTTTCGGTTTTCGTGCCGCAGCCTGCAAATAATACTGCGCACATGGCGATAGCCAGAATGGCGGCCACAATTCTCTTTGTTCTGTTCATTAGTACCATCTCCTGGAAAAAATTAAATAAGCCTGCGACCCGAAGAGGTATCACAGGCTTTGTATATGCTGCTATATGTGCAGAAAAACCGATGATAGCGCTCCACATAAGTCATGTGACAGTCCGTCGCCTGTTCGGCGAGGGCCCAGCATTACCGCGGCGGCAACCGCGATAGCACTTCGGCGAACTTGCCTTTCCCCAGCTGCCGCTTGCCGGCGTTGCTGCTGGATACTCTTCTTGTTCGCATCCTCTATCAAGTGCTGTCTTAAATTGTCTGTATTATAGCATTGCATTTTCGGCGTGTCAACAGTTTATGAATTATTTTGGCAAAAACGGCGGATTCAACAGCCTTTTGCCCGCGAAGATTTCATTTATTGGTGATTCTGCAAGCTGTTTTGGCAAAATGCAAAGGCAGGGAACGGTTTTTGCCGCTCCCTGCCGTAAATTTTTCGGCTTATTTTTTCAGATCGGAGTATGTCTCTTTCTGCACGACGTCGTGCGCGCCGCCCTCAACAATGCTCGTTGCGGAGACAAGGGTCAGCCTCGCCTTCTGCTGCAGCTCGGGGATAGTGAGCGCGCCGCAGTTGCACATGGTGGACTTTACCTTGCTCAGCGAGAGCGTGACATTGTCCTTGAGGCTGCCGGCGTAGGGAACATAGGAGTCAACGCCCTCTTCGAACGACAGCTTCTTGTCGCCGCCGAGGTCATAGCGCTGCCAGTTCCTTGCGCGGTTGGAGCCCTCGCCCCAGTACTCTTTATAATAAGTGCCCTTTATGGAGATCTTGTTTGTCGGGCTCTCATCAAAGCGTGCGAAGTAGCGACCGAGCATCAGGAAGTCCGCGCCCATTGCAAGCGCGAGGGTCATGTGGTGGTCATAGACGATGCCGCCGTCGGAGCAGACGGGGATATATACGCCCGTTCTCTCGAAATATTCGTCTCTTGCCTTGCAGACATCGATAAGAGCCGATGCCTGACCTCTGCCGATACCCTTTGTCTCGCGGGTGATGCATATCGAGCCGCCGCCGATGCCGACCTTTATGAAGTCCGCACCCGCCTCGGCGAGGAAGAGGAAGCCCTCTCTGTCAACTACGTTGCCCGCGCCGACCTTGACGCTGTCGCCGTAGTGCTCTCTGACCCATGCGAGGGTGCGGGACTGCCACTCCGAGAAGCCCTCGGAGGAGTCGATGCAGAGCACGTCTGCGCCCGCCTCGACAAGTGCGGGAATACGCTCGGCGTAGTCTCTTGTGTTTATACCTGCGCCGACGACATAGCGCTTGTCGGCGTCGAGAAGCTCGTTCGGGTTGTCCTTATGGGCATCGTAGTCTTTACGGAAAACAAAATATCTGAGCTTGCCCTCGGAGTCGACTATGGGCAGGGCGTTGAGCTTGTTGTCCCAGATTATATCATTTGCTTCCTTGAGCGTTGTGGTGTCCGGAGCGGTGACGAGCTTTTCGAGGGGAGTCATGAAAGACGAAACCTTCTCGTCGCCGGTCATGCGGCTGACGCGGTAGTCTCTGCTCGTAACTATGCCGACGAGTTTGCCGTTAGCCGAGCCGTCCTCGGTCACGGCTATAGTGGAATGGCCGTGCTGCTCCTTGAGAGCGATAACGTCGTTGAGAGTCGCGTCGGGAGTGATGTTCGAGTCGCTGATGACGAAGCCGGCCTTGAAATTCTTTGCTCTTGCGACCATTGCCGCCTCGTCCTCGATGCTCTGGGAGCCGAAGATGAACGATACGCCGCCTTCTTTTGCGAGCGCAACGGCGAGTCTCTCGCCGGAGACGGACTGCATGATGGCGGAAACCATCGGGATGTTGAGTGAGATCGCGGGCTCTTCGCCCTTCTTGTACTTGACAAGAGGCGTCTTGAGCGACACGTTCGCGGGTATGCACTCGCTCGACGAATAGCCGGGTACGAGAAGATACTCGTTAAAGGTGTGCGATACTTCGTTGAAATAATAAGCCATTTTGTTACCTCCGATATTTATAGAAACTCCGCTCGACAGAAGAAATATTCTCCGAGCGGAATTATTATCTCAGAACAGACCTGTTATTCTGCCGCTTTCGTCAACGTCGATTTTTTCTGCGGCGGGAACTTTCGGCAGCCCGGGCATGGTTAGAATGTCGCCGGTCAGAACGACGACGAATCCCGCGCCCGCGGAGACCTTGACATTTTTCACCGTCACGGTGAAGTGCTCGGGCGCGCCGAGCTTTGTCGGGTCATCCGAAAAGCTGTACTGGGTCTTTGCTATGCATACAGGGCATTTGCTAAAGCCGAGAGCTTCAAGCTGCGCTATCTGCTTTTTGGCGTTGGGCATGACGGTTATTCCGTCGCCTCCGTAGACTTTTCTGACAACGGCTTCGATCTTCTCCTCGATCGAAAGCTCATCTTCATAGGCGAAGGTGAAATCGCCCTTTTCCTCTTCGCACAGGCGGACTACTTCGCGCGCGAGCGCTTCGCCGCCCTTGCCGCCTTCAGCCCACACGGTGGAGAGCACGGTGTTGACCCCGAGCTCGCGGCATTTTGCGATGATGAAATCTATCTCGGCATCGGTGTCGGTCGGGAATCTGTTGACCGCGACGACGCAGGGGAGTTTATAGACATTTTTGATGTTGGAAACATGGCGCAGCAGGTTCGGTATACCTCTTTCGAGTGCGCCGATATCTTCAACCGCAAGCTCCTTTTTGTCGAGCCCGCCGTGCATCTTGAGTGCGCGGACAGTGGCGACAACGACCACCGCGTCCGGCGAGAGCCCCGCCATGCGGCACTTTATATCGAGGAACTTTTCGGCGCCGAGATCCGCGCCGAATCCCGCTTCGGTGACGGTATAATCACCCATCTTGAGCGCCATCTTAGTTGCCATGACGGAGTTGCAGCCGTGCGCTATATTCGCGAACGGTCCGCCGTGGACGAACGCAGGCGTGCCCTCAAGGGTCTGGACAAGGTTGGGCTTCAGGGCGTCTTTCAAAAGCGCGGTCATCGCGCCGGCCGCCTTGAGCTCGCCGCAGGTCACGGGCTTGTCGTCATAGGTGTAGCCGACGATCATGCGCGAGAGCCTCGCTTTGAGGTCGGTTATCGAGCTTGAAAGGCAGAGCACAGCCATTATCTCGCTCGCGACGGTTATATCAAATCCGTCCTCGCGGGGCATACCGTTCGCCTTGCCGCCCATGCCGTCGACGATGAATCGAAGCTGGCGGTCGTTCATGTCAACGCAGCGTTTCCATGTTATCTTGCGGACATCTATGCCCAGGGCGTTGCCCTGCTGAATGTGGTTGTCGAGCATCGCGGCAAGCAGGTTGTTCGCCGCACCTATCGCGTGAAAGTCGCCGGTAAAGTGGAGGTTGATATCCTCCATGGGAACCACCTGCGCATATCCGCCGCCGGCGGCTCCGCCCTTGACTCCGAAAACCGGACCGAGGCTCGGCTCGCGCAGGGCGACCGTGACATCCTTGCCTATCCGGCGCAGTCCGTCCGCGAGGCCTATCGTCGTCGTGGTCTTGCCCTCGCCCGCGGGGGTCGGGGTTATGGCGGTGACGAGAATCAGCTTTCCGTTTTCCCGCTTCGTCTCCGAGAGCAGGGACAGGTCTATCTTCGCCTTGTAGTTTCCGTATTGCTCGATGTACTTTTCGTCAACATGGGCGCGCTTTGCGATAACGCCGATGTGCTCGGGTTTGCAGCGCTGCGCAATTTCAATGTCGGATAAATAGGCCATGTTCCAGTCTCCTTATCATCACTTAAAATATTTAACAGCTGCTTCAAACATACGAATATTATAATCTCCCGGGACATTTTTGTAAAGCCCTTTTCCGATTCTTTCGCTGTGTCCCATTTTTCCGAAGACTCTGCCGTCGGGCGATGTGATGCCCTCGATAGCGCAGACGGAGTCGTTGGGGTTGAAGTGTATATCGTTTGAAGCGTTGCCGTCAAGATCAACATACTGCGTGGCTATCTGCCCGTTTGCGGCGAGCTTGGCTATAAGCTCGTCGCTTGCGAGGAAGCGTCCCTCGCCGTGTGATATCGGCACGGAATATATGTCGCCGACCTGAGTCAGCGCGAGCCACGGCGATTTGTTCGAGGAAATGCGGGTGCGCACTATTCTCGACTGGTGGCGCGCGATGGTGTTGAAGGTGAGCGTCGGGCAATTTTCATCCGTGTCGATTATCTTGCCGTAGGGGACGAGTCCGAGCTTTATCAGCGCCTGGAAGCCGTTGCAGATTCCGCACATGAGTCCGTCTCTGTTTTCGAGCAGGTCGGTGACTCCCTCTTTTATCGCGGCGTTTCTGAAGAATGCCGTGATGAACTTTCCGCTGCCGTCCGGCTCGTCGCCGCCGGAAAAGCCGCCGGGGATAAATATCATCTGCGAGGAGCGAAGCTCGTCTGCGAATTTTTCGACGCTGCGGCTGATGCCGTCCGCGCTGAGGTTGTTTATAACAATTATCTCCGGCTCCGCGCCCGCGTCGCGGACTGCCTTTGCGCTGTCGTATTCGCAGTTCGTGCCGGGGAAAGCCGGGATGAGCACGCGCGGCTTTGCGACTTTTATCGCGGGAGCCTTGCGCTCGACAGTCTCATATGAGAAGTTCTCCGCACCCTTGCCGGCGTTTTTGATATTGCAGTTGTAGACGCTTTCGAGCTTGTTCTCGTATATTCCGAGAAGCTTCGAAAGAGCGATGCTCTCGCCGCCAAGGCTGATGCAGCCGCTGTCGTTCGTATGTCCGAGAAGCGTGCCTGTTTCTTCTGCGCCGTCCGCAAGCTCAAGCACGAAGCCCACGTAGCTGAGTCCGAATATCTTTTCGAGTGTGATATCTTTGCTGTATTCAAAGCCGATGCCGTTGCCGAACGCCATCTTCATGACCGCCTCCGCTATGCCGCCCATGCCGGGAGTGTAGCAGGCGACCGCCTTGCCCGAGCGAAGAAGCCCGGTGACGCGGGAGAACACATCTATAAGCGAGTCGGTCTTCGGCAGACCGTTTTCGTCTTTCTCCGGCGCGATGAAAATAACTTTGTGACCCGCCGATTTGAACTCGGGAGAGACTATTGAAGAAGTCTTTTCCGTTGTTACGGCGAACGAGACGAGGGTCGGCGGGACATCGAGATTTTCAAACGAGCCGCTCATTGAGTCCTTGCCGCCGATTGAACCGATGCCGAGCTCCATCTGCGCCTTGAATGCGCCGAGAAGTGCCGCCAAAGGCTGACCCCAGCGCTTGCCGTCCCTGCCGGGGCGCTCAAAATATTCCTGGAATGTGAGATAAACATCCTTGAACTCTGCGCCCGAGGCGATGAGCTTGCAGACCGATTCTATAACCGCGAGGTACGCGCCGTGATACGGGCTCTGCTCGGTTATAAACGGATTGTAGCCGAATGCCATGAGCGAGCAGTCGTCGGTGTGCTTCTTCTCGACGGATATCTTCTGCACCATCGCCTGAATGGGCGTCAGCTGATTTTTGCCGCCGAACGGCATGAGTACCGTGCCCGCGCCTATCGTCGAATCGAAACGCTCGGAAAGTCCGCGCTTCGAGCAAATGTTGAGGTCGGATGCGAGCGCCGAGTAGTTCTCCGCAAACGAGCCGGAGATTTCCTTCTCTTTGAGTGCGGGAGCCTCGGGGGTGATGTCTATATGCTTATCGGCGCCGTTGGAATTCAAAAATTCGCGGCTGATATCAACAATTTTCTTGCCGTTCCAGTTCATGACGAGCCTCGGCTCAGCCTGAACTTTCGCCACGGGCACTGCCTGAAGATTTTCTTTATTCGCGAGCGCGAGGAAAGCGTCAACATTGTGCGGCTCAACAACAACCGCCATGCGCTCCTGGCTCTCGCTTATCGCAAGCTCCGTGCCGTCGAGACCCTCGTATTTTTTCGGCACTGCGTTGAGGTCTATCTCAAGTCCGTCCGCAAGCTCGCCTATAGCAACCGATACGCCGCCCGCGCCGAAGTCGTTGCAGCGCTTTATCATCAGGCAGGCCTCTTTGTTTCTGAAAAGTCTCTGGAGCTTTCTCTCCTCGGGGGCATTGCCCTTTTGAACCTCCGCGCCGCAGCTTTCGAGCGATTCAACCGTGTGGGACTTCGAAGAGCCCGTCGCTCCGCCGCAGCCGTCGCGTCCGGTCGAGCCGCCGAGCAGGATAACAATATCTCCGGGAGCGGGCACTTCGCGGCGCACATTCTCTGCGGGAGTCGCCGCGATGACCGCGCCTATCTCCATTCTCTTCGCCGCATAGCCGGGGTGATATATCTCGTCGACTATGCCGGTCGCGAGACCTATCTGGTTGCCGTATGATGAATAGCCCGCCGCCGCAGTCGTGACTATCTTTCTCTGCGGGAGCTTGCCCTTTATCGTCTCGTCAATGGGCTTGAGCGGGTCTGCCGCGCCGGTGACGCGCATCGCGCCGTAGACATAAGAACGCCCCGAGAGCGGGTCGCGGATAGCGCCGCCGATGCAGGTCGCCGCGCCGCCGAAAGGCTCAATTTCCGTCGGGTGGTTGTGCGTCTCGTTTTTGAAGAGCAGAAGCCATGGCTCGGTCACACCGTCGACCTCGACATCTATTTTCACCGTGCAGGCGTTTATCTCTTCGGATTCGTCGAGGCGGTCGAGCTTGCCGTGCTTCTTGAGATATTTGACCGCTATCGTCGCGAGATCCATCAGGCATATCGGCTTCGTGCGCCCGAGCTCTTTTCTGACCGCGAGATATTCGTCGTATGCGCTCTGGAGCAGCTCGTCCTCGAATTTCACGCTGTCGATGACGGTCAAAAATGTCGTGTGGCGGCAGTGATCCGACCAGTAGGTGTCGATCATGCGAATTTCTGTTATAGTCGGGTCGCGGTGCTCGGATTTGAAATAATCCTGACAGAACGCAATGTCGTCCGCGTCCATGGCGAGACCGTATTTTTTGACGAAGTTCTCAAGCCCCGCTCTGTCGAGGCTTATAAATCCGTCGAGAGTCCTGACCTCGGTCGGGATATCATATTTCACGGCGAGCGTCTCGGGCTTTTCGAGGCTTGCCTCGCGCGCTTCAACGGGGTTGATGACATATTTCTTTATCTTCTGAGCGTCGGCGTCGGTTATGTCGCCGATGAGAATATATATTTTCGCCGTGCGAATAAGCGGGCGCTCGCCCTGCGAGATTATCTGGATGCACTGAGCCGCCGAGTCGGCGCGCTGATCGAACTGACCGGGCAGGAATTCGACCGCGAAGCATCTGCCGTTTATCTCAATATCGTCTGAGACGATGTCGAGCTGCGGCTCGGAGAACACGGTACGCTTTGCGTAGTCAAAGAGCTCGGATGTGATATTCTCCGCATCGTAGCGGTTGATAACGCGCACATCTTTAAGATTTTTTATCCCGAGCAGGTCGTTAGCCTCGCTGAGCAGGGACTTTGCCTCCTGCGCGAGTTCTTTTTTCTTTTCGACGAATACTCTGTATACCATTTATTTTTCCTCCCTTGCGGCGAGCGCTTTCGCGCCGATGTCGTGCCTGTAGAAGGCGTTTTCAAAGTGAATTTTTTCTGCCTTTTCGTATGCCGAGGCTATTGCATCCCGAAGCGTATCTTCGACTGCCGTCACGCCGAGGACTCTGCCGCCGCTCGTCACGAGCTTGCCGTTTTTCTCGGCGGCGCCCGCGACATATACGCTGTCCCGAATCTCGTCCGGGATATCTATCTCATAGCCCTTTTCGTATGCGACCGGATAGCCTTTTGACGCCATGATGACGCAGCAGGCGTTTTTATCCGAAAACTCAACGGGTGTTTCGGCGAGCGTGCCGTTTGTTGTAGCCTGCATAACGGTGAGCAGATCGCTCTTTAGCAGCGGGAGCACGACCTGAGTCTCCGGGTCGCCGAAGCGGCAGTTATATTCAATGACCTTAGGACCGTTCTCGGTCAGCATGAGTCCGAAATAAAGGCAGCCTTTGAAAGTTCTGCCCTCCGTGTTCATCGCGTTTATCGTCGGCAGGAATATCTCCTTCATGCATCTGTCGGCAATCTCTTTCGTGTAATACGGGTTCGGCGCAACGGTGCCCATGCCGCCGGTGTTGAGACCTTTGTCGTTGTCGAGTGCTCGCTTGTGATCCATCGACGATATCATCGGGACTACGGTCTTGCCGTCCGTGAACGAGAGCACCGATACCTCGGGACCCGTCAGAAATTCTTCGATAACGATGCTGTCGCCGCTCTTGCCGAATTTCTTGTCGCGCATGATTTCGACGACCGCTTCTTTTGCCTCGTCGCGCGTCGCGGCGATTATAACGCCCTTGCCGAGCGCGAGACCGTCCGCCTTTATAACGGTCGGAACGGGTGCTGAATCGAGATAGGCGAGCGCGTCCTCCGCGCTGTCAAAAACTTCGTACTGTGCGGTGGGTATGCCGTATTTTTTCATCAGGTTCTTTGAAAAAACCTTGCTGCCCTCGATTATTGCGGCGTTTTTGCGCGGACCGAAGCAGGGAATACCGAGGCTCTCGAGCCTGTCGACGCAGCCGAGCACGAGCGGATCGTCCGGCGTGACAACTGCGTAGTCTATCCGATTGTTCTTCGCGAATTCCGCAATGCCGTCGATATCCGTAGCGCCTATGTTGACACATTCGGCGTCTGCGGCGATGCCGCCGTTTCCGGGCAGGGCGTATATTTTTTTGACTTCACTGTTCTCTCTGAGCTTTTTTATAACGGCGTGCTCTCTTCCGCCGGAACCTACTACAAGAATGTTCATTTTCAGTCCTCCGTCAATGGTGGAACAGGCGCATGCCGGTGAATGCCATGACCATGCCGTATTTGTCGCAGCACTCTATCACAAGGTCGTCGCGGATTGAACCGCCGGGCTCTGCGATATATTTTACTCCGCTGCGCTTTGCTCTTTCTATATTGTCGCTGAACGGGAAGAACGCGTCCGAACCGAGCGATACGCCGTCAATAGAAGCAAGATATTCTTTTATCTCTCCGTCGGTCAGCGGCTCGGGGCGGGAGGTGAAATATTTCTGCCAGTTGCCCTCGGCGCAGACATCCTCTTCGTTTTTGTTGATGTAGCCGTCAATGACATTGTCCCTGTCGGGGCGGCCTATCGAATCCTTGAACTGGAGGTTCAGGACTTTTTCGTGCTGGCGCAGGAACCAGGTGTCCGCCTTTGTGCCCGCAAGGCGTGTGCAGTGGATTCTCGACTGCTGACCCGCGCCGACGCCGATAGCCTGACCGTCAACCGCATAGCATACGGAGTTCGACTGAGTATATTTAAGTGTGATGAGCGAGATGATGAGGTCGCGTGCCGCGCTGTCGGGGAGATTTTTGTTTTCGGTGACTATATTCGAGAGCAGCTCTCTGTTTATCTTGAAATTGTTTCTGCCCTGTTCAAAGGTTATGCCGTAGACCTGCTTGCGCTCTGTCTCTTCGGGAACATAATCCGGGTCGATTTTCACTATATTGTAGTTGCCCTTGCGCTTGGATTTGAGGATTTCAAGCGCCTCGGGCTCATATCCTGGGGCGATGATGCCGTCGGAGACTTCGCGCTTTATCATCTTCGCGGTAGTAACGTCGCAGACATCGGAGAGGGCGACCCAGTCGCCGAACGAACACATTCTGTCCGTGCCGCGTGCGCGCGCATAGGCGCAGGCAAGCGGGGAGTCGTCAAGACCCTCTATGTCGTCGACAAAGCAGGCTTTTTTGAGCTTGTCGGAGAGCGGGATGCCGACCGCCGCCGAGGTGGGGCTGACATGCTTAAAAGAAGTTACCGCCGGGAGACCGAGTGCCTCTTTTAGCTCCTTGACGAGCTGCCAGGAGTTGAAAGCGTCGAGAAAGTTTATGTATCCGGGTCTGCCGCAGAGTATTTCTATGGGCAGTTCGCCGCCGTCCGCCATATAGATGCGCGAGGGCTTCTGATTGGGGTTGCAGCCGTATTTGAGCTCGAATTCTTTCATTTTTATTCTCCTTTTCAAGCGTTCTTGTTTATGAGTCTGCTGTCTTCCGCACCGGTCACGAGATCGGTGTATCTGACATAGAGCGAGATTTTGTTGTCCGCATCGAGAGCGTTCCAAAGCGACTGCGTGAACTCGTCGATATCGTTCGGGATAGCGACTCTCTCCGGCTCGCCCTGGAATGTGGGGATGGGATTTCCGTCGCAGACATAGGTGTGGATGAAATGACCGAGACCCGCGAGCGGGGAATAAGAGAATGTATATCTGTTGCACGCACTGCCCGCGGCGTCCGCGCTCTTGAGAATGCTCATCTCATATGTGAAATCTTTGTTTTCGAAGGTCAGCATGCCGCTGATTCTGGGGGTGAAGTTCGGCGCGTCCGGCTCAAACTCGCGGGTCTCAAGAGCACTCTTGAACGAGCCGCCGATTTTAAGCGCATCGTTTATTGTATCTGTCTGATCACCGTTTGTAACGATTATCTTGTTTTCAAAATTTCTGACTGCGGCGTAAATAATGAGACTCGGATCTTCGACCTTTGAAGCGTCGAACGGCTCGGTATAGAGCACTCCGCCGCGCTCGGTGAATATGCGGTTGCGGCTGTTTGCCGAGCGACCCATGATGAAATACGCGGTGCAGGCTTTTTTACCGTCGGCGCTCTTGCCGATGACGATGCCTCTTCCGACGTAGGAGTTGCCCTCGATGAGCTTTGCTATGTCGCTTATTTTATAGATATCCATTATTTTTCCTCCGCTTTTTTTCGGACTATCTCGTCCGATATTTTTTCGGCTGCCGCCGGGAGAATTTTCCATTCGGCGAGCCGCATGACTCTTTTCTGAAGCGTTTCGGGCGTGTCGCCGTCTCTGACTTTGACCGCCTTCTGCATGATTATTTCGCCGCCGTCGGGTATCTCGTTGACGAAATGAACCGTTGCGCCCGTCACTTTGACTCCTTTTTTCAGCGCCGCTTCGTGGACCCGCAGCCCGTAGAAGCCCTCGCCGCAGAACGACGGGATGAGCGACGGGTGGACGTTTATTATCCTGCGCTCGTATCTGCGCGTGAAGTCCGCGCTCAGTATGCTCATGTAGCCCGCGAGGACTATCAGGTCTATATTATTTTCTTCGAGTATTTCTATTATTTTTTCTTCAACAGCCGCCTGACTGCCGAATTCTTTCTTGCTGACCGTGACGCTCTTGATTCCCGCTTTCGCCGCGCGTTCGAGCGCGTAGGCGTTCGGGTTGCTCGAAACGACCAGCTTTATCTCGCCGTGCTCGATTAACCCGCTTTTCTGCGCGTCGATAAGAGCCTGGAGATTCGTTCCGCCGCCGGAGACAAAAACGGCGATTTCAGCTTTGTTTGCTTTCATTTTTTTCTCCCTCCGATAAGAGTCAGTGCCGGCAGGAGCATTCCGCCGAGCGAGTTGCCGATAACAACAGCGAGCATGAACAGCGCGACACTCGAAGAGAAGATGCCCGATGCGCCGAAATAGAACATGTCGGCTATCGAATGTTCAAAGCCGCTTAGAATAAACACCGGCACGCAGAAGAGAATACCCAAAACAGTGTTCTTCTCTTTGTATGTGCTCACCGCGAGATACATCAGTATTCCGCAGAAAAACGCGCGGACAAGAGTCTGCCAAAACGCTTGGGTGAGCTTGGCGGAGCAGATTGCAGCCGCCGTCTCGCCGAGCTGCGGAATAGAGACTCGCACGAGCATGCCGAGAAGAAATGTCGTTATAAGATTGCCGATGAGTATAATCGCGAGAGCGGCAAAATCACTCTTTTTGTGGCTCTCGATTATATAACCCACCCTGCCGGTGTAGAGCGCATAGCCCTTGAGGCAGATGCAGAGCAGAGCCACCGAAAACAGCACCGCGCCGACATATCTGTTCTCACACGCGAGAAATACACAGCCGCCGATGGAAATCAATATGCCCGCGCATATCGAACTCAGAAAGTTTTTCAGCATATCTCGATTTTCTCCGCAGACGAGACTATCTCGCCTATGATATAGGGCTCTTCGCCCGAGGCTCTGAGAATGTTGAGCGCCTCGTCGACGTCGTCCTTTGAAACGACTATGCTCATGCCCACACCCATGTTGAATGTGTTGAACATATCGCGCTCGCAGATGTTTCTGGCTTTTGCGATGAGATCAAATATCGGCAGAACTTTTACCGCCGAGCGGTCTATCTTCGCGCCGAGCGAATCGGGAATGCTTCTCGGGATGTTTTCGTAGAAGCCGCCGCCCGTGATGTGGGATATGCCCTTGACTTTTATCTTTTCGAGCAGGGCGAGAACGGGCTTTACATATATCTTTGTCGGCGTGAGCAGAGTTTCGCCGATGCTCTTGCCGCCGAGCTCGTCAACGGGGAGGGTGAGATTGCGGTTTTCAACATCGAAAACTTTTCTCACGAGCGAGAAGCCGTTTGAATGAACGCCGCTCGAGGGGAGCGCGATTATAACATCGCCGGGGTTCATTGTTTTATTATCGATAATTCTGTCTTTGTCGACAACGCCCGTGCAGTAGCCCGCGAGGTCGTATTCGTCTATCGGATAAAATCCGGGCATCTCGGCGGTCTCGCCGCCGATGAGCGCCGCGCCCGACTGAACGCAGCCCTCGCAGACGCCGCTGACTATGTCCGCTATCCTCTCGGGATAGTTCTTGCCGCAGGCTATGTAATCGAGGAAGAACAGGGGCTTTGCGCCGCAGCAGATTATATCGTTGACGCACATAGCCACGCAGTCGATGCCGACGGTGTCGTGCTTGTCCATGAGAAAGGCTATCTTGAGTTTCGTGCCGACTCCGTCGGTGCCGCTGACGAGCACGGGCTTTGATATGCCCGTCAGGTCGAGCTCGAACAGACCGCCGAAGCCGCCGACATCAGAGCAGACGCCCGAGGTGAGCGTGCGCGCGATGTGCTTTTTCATCAGCTCCACTGCCTTGTATCCCGCGGTTATGTCAACGCCCGCGTCGGCGTATACATCGGACTTTGATATCTCGTTCATGTTTTAAACCTCCGAGTTGAGTTCTGCCGAAACGGCGGCGTCCTTTTCGAGGACGGCTTTAGCGTCTGCGGCGCGTTTATCTTCAAGCTTCTTTGCAAGCTCCGGCTCGCCCAGCGCGAGTATCTGAGCCGAAAGCAAAGCGGCATTGGCTCCTCCGTTTATCGCAA
>CAVAWW010000035.1:0-21902 GCA_963592475.1 bacterium | reverse complement strand
CGTTTTACGGCATAAAGGTGCTCACGACGAAGGACGGCAGATTCACCAACGCCATCTATGGCTTTATGAATATTTTTCTGCGCCTCAAAGACGAGTGCCGGCCGCAGGCGGTGGCGGTTGCTTTTGATGTCAAACAGCCGACTTTCCGCCACGAGATGTACGGCGGCTACAAAGCGACAAGAAAGGGTATGCCCGATGAGCTTGCGCAGCAGATGCCCGTGCTCAAGGAGCTGCTTGAGGCGATGGGCGTGCCGATAGTCGAGAAGCCCGGATACGAGGCGGACGATATTCTCGGCACTCTTGCACGCCACAGCGGCGACGCCGTCTGCACGATAGCCACTGGGGACAGGGACAGCCTGCAATTGGTGTCCGACAGCGTCAATGTTCTGCTCGCCGCGACGAAGATGGGCAGACCCGTGACCGACAGATACACGCCCGAGGCAGTGCGCGAAAAATACGGCGTTGAGCCGATAAAGCTCATTGATATAAAAGCCCTCATGGGCGACAGCTCGGACAATATCCCCGGCGTTGCGGGAATCGGCGAAAAGACCGCGGGTGATTTAATAGCCCGCTTCGGCTCGATAGAATATATCTATGACAATATCGACACGATTGACATCAAACCCGGCGTGCGGGACAAGCTGAAAAAAGACAGGGATATGGCGTTCTTGAGCAAAAAGCTCGGCACGATAAACTGCGATATCCCGATCGACAATGACCCGCAGAGCTATATTCTCAGAGCGCCCGACAATTTCAAGGTCACAAGAATGCTCGCGGATCTCGAGATGTTCAAGCTCATCGACCGCCTCGGACTCGAGATATCGAACACCGCCTCCGAGCCGCAGAAAGAGGAGAAGCCCGTCCCGGTCTGCGCCGAGGATGATTTCGGCCAGCTGATGACGCGCCTTAAATCTGACGGCGAGAGCTATTTTCTCTGGGACGGCGAAAAGTGCCGTTTCGATCTCGGAGACAAAGTGCTCGTGTGCGACTGCGAAAATGAGAATTTTTATCCGTTCTTTATAAAGCTGCTCGAAGATAAAAATATAAAAAAATACACGGCGGATATAAAGTCGCTCTATTCGTTCGCGCAGGGCTGTTCGGCTCAGTGCAGGAATATGTGCGGCGACCTGGAGCTTGAGGGCTATGTCCTCAACCCCTCCGCCTCGTCCTATGACGCGCTGCGCCTTGCGGGAGAATATTCGGCGGCAGTGCCGGTTGAGAACGGCGGCGAAAACGACTGCGCCGCCGCGTCGCTGAGAAAACTCTTTGCGGCTATGGACAAAAAAATTGAGGAAAACGGACAGCAGAAGCTGCTTCATGATATCGAGCTTCCGCTTGCGCATGTGCTCTCTTCAATGGAGCAGACGGGCTTCGCCGTTGACCGCGACGGAATCGCGGAATTCGGCAGACAGCTCGGCGAGAGGATTGCCGAAATCGAGCAGGAGATATACGCTTTAGTCGGCTATGAGTTCAATCTGAACTCGCCAAAGCAGCTCGGCGAAGCGCTGTTTGAAAAGCTCAAGCTGCCCGCGAGAAAAAAGACAAAAAGCGGATATTCGACCGACGCGCAGGTGCTCGAATCGCTCGAAAACAAGCACCCCGCTGTGCGCGATATCCTCGAATACAGAACGCTTTCAAAGCTCAGGTCGACCTACTGCGACGGACTGCTCAAGGTTATCGGCGAGGACGGGCGTATCCGCTCGACTTTGAACCAGACCGAGACGAGAACCGGCAGAATCTCATCGACCGAACCGAATCTTCAGAATATCCCCGTGCGCTCTCCGCTCGGGCGCGAGATGCGAAAGTTCTTTGTCGCGCGGGACGGATATGTGCTCGTTGACGCGGACTATTCGCAGATTGAGCTGCGCGTTCTCGCCCATATTTCGGGCGACCGAAACATGATAAAGGCGTTCAACGACAACACGGATATCCACACTGTGACCGCGTCGGAGGTCTTTGATATGCCGCCGCAGCTTGTCACTCCGATAATGAGAAGCCGCGCGAAAGCGGTCAATTTCGGCATAGTATACGGCATCGGCGCGTTCTCGCTCGCCAAAGATATCGGAGTCAGCCGCAGCGAGGCGGATGAGTATATAAAAGGCTATCTCAGGCACTATTCAGGCGTTGACAAATATATGCACGACGTGGTCGAAAAGGCGAAGAAAGACGGCTACGCCGAGACGATGTTTGCGCGGCGCAGATATCTGCCCGAGCTTACGGCGTCGAACGCCAACACCCGCGCTTTCGGCGAGCGCGTGGCGCGCAATATGCCCATTCAGGGCACGGCGGCGGATATAATCAAGATAGCGATGATAAGAGTCTACGAACGCCTTGAACGCGAGAATCTGGCGGCGAAGTTGATAATGCAGGTGCACGATGAGCTGATAGTCGAAGCGCCGGAGAACGAAAAAGAGCGCGTGAGCGCCCTGCTCAAAGAGGAAATGGAAAATGCGGTCAAGCTCTCTGTGGCTCTCACTGCGGATGTCCATTCCGGGCGCACCTGGTATGACGCGAAAGGCTGATAAAACGGAGGAAACATGAATCTGGTTTTTGTTTGCACGGGCAACATCTGCCGCAGTCCGATGGCGGAGGGGATGTTCAAAAAACTGCTCGAAGAAAAAGGGGAGAGCGGTATAGACTGCTCGAGCGCGGGACTTGCGACCTTTGACGGACGCCCCGCGAGCGACAACGCGCAGGCGGTCGCCCTCGAATACGGAGTCGATATCTCGGAACACAGATCTCGTATGCTGACCCGCAGCATCGCGCGCAAAGCCGATCTGATAGTTTGCATGACCGATGAGCAGTATGAGACGCTCAACCGCATGATTCCCGACGAGAGACTCTATGTGCTCGCCGGCGGAGTCGACGACCCCTACGGGTGCGATATAGAAATCTACCGCGAGTGCGCGAAGAAGATAAACGGCGCGCTGCCGGAGCTTTACGAAAAGATAAAGAGCGGGAGCTGATTGGTATTTTTGAAGTTGAAACGGTCCCGATGACGGAAGAATATATAGGCGGCGTCGCGTCGCTCGAGCGCGAATGTTTTTCGCATCCGTGGAGCGAAAAGTCGCTTCGGGAAGAGCTTGATAACGATCAGGCTCATTTTCTCTGCGCGGTTGCCGACGGCTGTGTTGCCGGATATATCGGCGTGCAGGAGATAGTGGGCGAGGCGTATATAACCAATGTCGCCGTGTCCGAAAAATTCCGCCGCCGCGGGATAGCGGAAAAGCTGCTCGAAGAGGCGGAGCGCGGCGCAATAAAACGCGGCTGCGTGCTGATAACGCTCGAGGTCAGGGCTTCAAATGACCCGGCGAAGGCGCTCTATAAAAAACGCGGCTTCAAAGAAGTCGGAACAAGAAAGAATTTTTATTCCGATCCGCGCGAGGACGCGGAGATAATGACAAAGTTTTTTGACAGATGAGGGTGAGCGAAATGAAGATACTTGCAATCGAATCATCCTGCGACGAGACCGCTGCGGCGGTCGTTGAGGACGGCAGGCGCGTTATTTCAAGCGTCATAGCGTCGCAGGTGAAGGAACATATACTCTACGGCGGAGTCGTGCCGGAGATAGCGTCAAGACGCCATGCGGAGGCGATATCCGGCGTTGTCGGCGAGGCGCTTGACAGAGCGGAGATGAATGTCGGCGATGTTGACGCGATAGCCGTGACCTATGCGCCCGGGCTTATCGGCGCGCTGTTAGTCGGCGTGAATTTTGCAAAGGGACTCGCATTTTCCGCGAACAAACCGCTTGTGCCCGTGCATCATCTGCGTTCGCATATCGCGGCGAACTATATAACCCATCCCGACCTTGAGCCGCCGTTTCTCGCGCTCGTTGTGTCCGGCGGTCACAGTCACATAATCGAGGTGCGCGACTACACGGATTTTCATATCATCGGCAGAACGCGCGACGACGCGGCAGGCGAGGCGATGGACAAGGCGGCGCGCGCCATGGGGCTCGATTATCCCGGCGGCGTGAACCTCGACAGGGTGTCGAAGGACGGCGACCCGAAGAGCTACAAGCTCCCGCGTCCGCATGTTGACGGGAGCGAATATGATTTCAGCTTCTCCGGACTCAAGACCGCTGCTGTCAATATCATCCACAACGCAAAGCAAAAGGGCGAGGAGATAAGCGTGCCCGATCTCGGCGCATCGTATATCGAGGCGGTCGTCAGATGCCTGCGCGAAAACACGGAAAAAGCGGCGCTGAACTTCGGCTTCGACAAGATAGTTCTGGCGGGCGGCGTGTCCGCAAACTCGCGTCTGAGAGCGGAGATGACCGATATCTGCAAGGCTCATTCATGGTCGCTGTTTATGCCCGAGCTGTCGCTTTGCGGCGACAATGCGGCGATGGTCGGCGCCCAGGGCTACTACGAATTCAAGGCGGGAAACATCGCCCCGCTGACCCTCAACGCGCGAGCTTCGATGCCTATTGATGAAATTGATAAATTTTTATCAAAAAAGGTCTGAAAGTTAACAGTTTCGTCATTGAAAAACCGAGTTTATTGGGGTATAATACATACTGGGTAAAGATGGTACCTTTCTTAATAGATTAGACGAAAGGAGTCAAATATCATGAAACATTTGACACAGAACAAGACAGTGATCGACTGGATCGAAGAGAAGATAGCTCTTGTATCTCCCGACGAAGTCATGTGGATCGACGGCAGCGAGGAGCAGCTTGACGCTCTGCGCGCCAAGGCCTGCGAGACCGGCGAGATGACCAAGCTCAACGAGGATATCCTCCCCGGATGCCTGCTTCACAGAACCAAGCCCAACGATGTTGCGCGTGTTGAGAACCGCACATTCATCTGCGCCGAGAGCGCGGATCAGGCAGGTCCGACCAACAACTGGATGGATCCCTCCGAGGCTTATAAGATGCTCTACGATATAGCCAGAGACAGCTATAAGGGCAGAACAATGTATATTATCCCTTATTCGATGGGTCCTGTCGGCTCTCCGTTCTCGAAGATCGGCATTGAGCTGACCGACTCCATCTATGTCGTTCTCAACATGGCTATCATGACGAGAATCGGCAAGAAGGTTATGGATACTCTGGGCGACAGCAACGACTGGGTTCGCGGACTGCACTGCAGCTGCGACATCGACCCCGAGAAGCGTTATATCTGCCAGTTCCCGCAGGACAACACCATCATCTCCGTCAACTCCGCTTACGGCGGAAACGTCCTCCTCGGCAAGAAATGCTTTGCTCTTCGTATAGCTTCCTATCAGGGCTGGAAAGAGAGCTGGCAGGCTGAGCATATGCTTATCCTCGGCCTCGAGAACCCGAAGGGCGAAGTCAAATATATCTGCGCGGCATTCCCGTCCGCCTGCGGCAAGACCAACCTTGCCATGCTTATCCCGCCCGAGGGATACAGAAACAAGGGCTACAAGATCTGGTGCGTCGGCGACGATATCTCCTGGATCAGAAAGGGTCCCGACGGCAGACTTTATGCTATCAACCCCGAGAACGGTTTCTTCGGCGTTGCCCCCGGCACGAACGAGAAGTCCAATCCCAACGCGCTTGCCGCGACAAGAAAGAATACCATTTTCACAAACGTTGCGCTTAACCTTGACAACAACACCGTCTGGTGGGAAGGTCTCGACAAGAATCCGCCCGAGAATGCCATCGACTGGCAGGGCAGACCGTGGAACGGCAAGACGAGCGAGGAAAAGGGCGCTCATCCGAACAGCCGCTTCACTGCTCCCGCTGTCAACTGCCCGTGCATCAGCTCCGAGTTTGAGAATCCGGCAGGCGTTCCGATCTCCGCTATCGTCTTCGGCGGCAGAAGAGCTAAGCTCGCTCCGCTGGTCTATCAGTCAAGAAGCTGGAATCACGGCGTGTTCGTCGGCTCGATAATGGCTTCCGAGACCACTGCAGCAGCAGCCGGCGCAGTCGGCGTTGTCCGCCGCGATCCCATGGCTATGCTTCCGTTCTGCGGCTACAACATGGCTGATTACTGGCAGCACTGGATCGACATCGGCGCAGGCCTCGACGAGGATAAGGCTCCGAAGATCTTCAACGTCAACTGGTTCCGTAAGGACGACGACGGCAACTTCCTGTGGCCCGGCTTCGGCGACAACATGCGCGTGCTTGAGTGGATAATCAAGCGCTGCGAGGGCAAGGTCGACGCAGAGGAGACCGCTATCGGCTTCGTGCCCAAGGCTGAGGACATCAACCTTGAGGGCATCGAGGACGAGGTCAGCGAGGATCAGCTCAAGGAGATCCTGAGCGTTGACAACTCCCTTTGGGAGGACGAGGCAAAGGGCATCGAGGAGTTCTACGCCAAGTTCGGCGACAGACTTCCCAAGGCTCTGAGCGACGAGCTCAGCACCCTCAAGGCTAATCTTGAGAAATAATTAAATGAAATTGCGGCAGACAGGATTTGTGCTTGTCTGCCGCTTTTTTATTTCTGGCTGCACTTTTGCCCGCGAATCGTAGGGACAGCCCTTGCGGCTGTCCGATATCGGCGCAGACCCAAAAAACAACAGCCGTGATTCTCAACGAACCACGGCTGCTGATATTTATTTTTGCTTACAGTGCCTCAAATCTCTTTACGCCCTTGCGCTTGAGCCTTGCGAAGGATATCGCGGTTATTATCGCTATTACTGCCGTCGCGATTATCAGTGCGAACACATTCGGCAGCACCTGCACCGCGAGCAGATAGACCGCGATGAGCACGATGATATACGCCCAGCCGAGACACATCGCGAGCATGATGCCGAGACTCTGCTTGACCGCTCCGCTCTCGCTGCTCCATGTGAGGTTGGGCATCCTGATGTTCACTCTGAGCCCCGAAACGGCGCACAGAAGCGTGAATATCTGCGGCAGTATAATCATGACCGCCGCCGTGAGAGGCTCCGACCTGAGGGCAATACAGAAGCATATGCTGCATATCAGCGCGGGGACGGCGGTGAAGAGCATATGGAGCTTCAGCTTCGCTCTGAGAATCTGCCACGAGGTGACGGGGAGCGAGCGGGCTATCCAGAGACTCTTGCCCTCGAGGGATATCGCGGGCGCGGTGAGTATATTCATCGAAGAGAGCAGGCATAAAAGTAAGCACGCGAATGTCGGGGCGTATTCCAGCAATTCCTCATCCATTCGGGTGACAACGCCGATAAACCAGTCGCTTTTTATCAGCGAGAAAACAGCGACGGCTATCATAAACAGCGCCCCGAGAGAGCAGTTGAGCATATAAGACGGGCTCGAGAGGAAGTGGTTTATCTCGCGGCGCAGAAGCGCGCGGTCTGTGCCCTGCTGCTTGACCGTCCTCTCTTTGTAGACCGTCTTTGCGGTCTTTCCGCTGCTCGTGACGAGCTTTAAGAATGTGCGCGACATTATGAGCCACGTCGCGGCGAGCAGAGCGAGAATGATGAGCGAAATTATAATTGTCGGCAGAACATCGCCCGCGAACGCCTTGCCGAAAATATAGAGCGGATAGGCGGACGCGCGCACCTTTGTGGCAACAGCCGCGCTGTTCGCGACGATGCCGGTGATTATCTCGTTCGCCCTGAAGTAGACATAGTAGTAGCCGCCGAGAAACGCTATTGAAACTATAACTGTTATAATGCTTTTGTTTTTTAATTTAACTGCGATTTTTGCAACGACCCAGCCGAGTATGCACGACAGTATGAGCACGAGAACAGTCACCATAACAGCCATTATAACGGCGGTTATGCCGGATATTCCGGGGTGCGCAGTTATGAAATACACGCCGACGGCGGGGATTACCACAACGCCGGAATACATCAGCCCCATGAGATAGACTCCGATGAGGCGCGCCGCCATGATATCGCGCACTGGAATGGGCATCGAGAGCAGGAGGTCGTTGTCCTTTGCGTCATAGAGACTCGAATATGTGTTGAACACGCTGCCGAAAACGCCGAAAAGCGCGGCGGTAGCGCCCATAATAGCAAAATAGAGCCAGCTCATGCCGTAGGTTATCAGCGGGCGCATCGAATATGACATATAGCAGAACATTCCGCCGATGGCAAAAATCATGAGCAATATGAACAGCACTATCGAGAACGTCGCCGAGCGGGTAGATTTACCCTTGCCCGTCTTGCGGTCAATGAAGAAACTTTTATTGAGTTCGAGAAGCTGTTTTTTTATCAGTGTTTTCAGCATTCTTCTCCCTCCAGTTCGAGGAACACGTTCTCAAGGCTGGAGTCGCCCTTGACCTCTTCCATTGTGCCGGAGCGGATGAGCTTTCCGCTTTTTATTATCGCGACCTTGTCGCAGAGCTTTTCGGCAACTTCGAGCACATGGGTCGAGAAGAATATTGCGCCACCGGAGTTACAGACTTCGCGCATCATGCCTTTTAACAGATGCGATGCGGCGGGATCGAGACCGACAAAAGGCTCGTCCATGATAATTAACTTGGGCTCGTGGATCCACGCGGAGATTATCGCGAGCTTCTGCTTCATGCCGTGGGAATACGCCGAGATAGGCTGCGCGAGGTCAGCGGTCAGCCCGAACATATCGGCATATTTATGTATGCGCTCGCGGCGGTCGTCGGCGCTGACGCCGAAAATATCAGCGATGAAGTTCAGATATTTTATTCCCGTCATGTATTCGTAGATGTCGGGATTGTCGGGGATATAGGCTATGATTTTTTTGCAGGCGAGCGGGTCATCTTTTATCGAGATGCCGTTTATCGTTATCTCGCCCTCGTCGAACTGCAAAATGCCGACAACGGATTTTAGCGTTGTGGTCTTGCCCGCGCCGTTGTGGCCGATGAAGCCGTATATCTCGCCGGGCGCGATATGCAGCGTCAGGTCGTCAACAGCCTTTTTCTCGCCGTAGGTTTTGGTCAGGTTTTTGATGTTAAGCATAACGTCTCCTTTTCGCCCGCCGTGGCGGACAGATATCTTTTCCCTTTTCTATATTAGTATATTTTACGTTGCCGGTCAATCCGGCGGTGTTTTATTTTACGAACTCTTCACAAATCGCCGCGAATTTCTTTTCGCTCGGTATCTCGTGCGTTATGAACTTTCCGTTATAGAACAGCGAAAATGCGGTATAGGCGCAGGGCGCGTTTTGAGCCTGCTCGCGCGATGAGATATGCACGGCGCTCAGCGGAAGATTCATATCGTTTGCCATGCCTTCAATTATCGGAACATATTTTGCCGTAAACGGGCACTGGCTTGTATAAAATATCTCGAACCCTCCGCCGTCAGTCTGAGCGCTCTTTGCCTGTTCGCGAAAGCGCGGAGCGGGCGCGGACTGGTCAAACGGCAGATACATCAGCTCAAAATACGGCTCTGCCGAATCGGCTTTTATGAAGCCCTTATATTTCAGATACTTCGGGTCGGCAAGAAAACCGCGCTTCTTCGCCGATGAGAGTATGCACAGCCCCGATTTGCCCTTTTTGCGGCTGTCGCGGATACATTCGTTGAGCAGGTCGTTTGAATATCCGTGCCCCTTGAAAGAGCCGGAGACCCAGAGACAGTCGATGAACATATAGCCGGGCGCGTCTATCGGCGCCCATGCGTTTTCGGCGGGGATATACTCAATAAAGCACTTCCCGCGCGCGTCGGCTTTTAAAAATATCAGACCCTCGCCGAGCCTTTCGGCGAGCCACTGCTTTTTTGCAATGACCTGCGGGTCCTTGGCGTTTGATATTGCACAGCATATGTGCTCGCTCTCAAGATTTTCGGGTGACAGGCGAATGTAGTCCATGGTGTCCTCCAATAATAATTATAAAACACTTGTTTTATAACGGCTGTTATAATTATATCATACTTTTTGTCGATGTCAACAAGGAGTAATTAAAAAAGGGCTGTCGCAAGGACAACCCTATATTTTCACTGTGCAAACTGGCTGTTGTAGAGCTTCGTATAGAAACCGTTCTTTGCGAGCAGCTCTTCGTGCGTGCCCTGCTCGGCGACCTTGCCGTCTTTCATAACGAGAATGCAGTCGGCGTGGCGGATGGTCGAGAGTCTGTGCGCCACGACGAACGAGGTGCGCCCCTGCATGAGCGTGTTGAACGCATCCTGAACCTTCAATTCCGTTCTGGTGTCTATCGATGAAGTTGCCTCGTCGAGAATGAGCATCGGCGGCTTCATGAGCATGACGCGCGCGATGCAGAGCAGCTGCCGCTCGCCCTCGGAGAGTCCGTCGTCATCGCCGATGACGGTGTCGTAGCCGTTTTTGAGGCGCTTTATAAAGCTGTGAGCGCGTGCAGCCTTGGCAGCGGCGATTATCTCTTCGTCCGTGGCATCGGGCTTGCCGAACGCTATATTCTCGCGGACTGTGCCGTTCTTTATCCAGGTGTCCTGGAGCACCATGCCGAAATGGCGCCTGAGACTGTGGCGTGTGATGTCGTTTATATTCTCGCCGTCAACCTTTATGCTTCCGCCGTCAACGTCGTAGAAGCGGAGCAGGAGATTGATAAGCGTAGTCTTGCCGCACCCTGTCGGACCGACAACGGCTATTGTCTTGCCGGACGGGGCAAAGAAATCGAAGCCGTCGATGAGCTTCTTGCTCTTGTCATATGAGAAGCGGACATTGTCGAACTCCACGCTTCCCTCGGGGTTGCTGAGCGACGAACAATTTTCGTCCGACTCCTCGGGCTTTTCGTCTATGAGCTCGAATATTCTTGCCGCGCAGGCGAGAGCGTTCTGGAGCTCCGTCACGACGCCGGAAATCTCGTTGAACGGCTTTGTGTACTGGTTCGAGTAGGCGAGGAAGCTAACGAATCCGCCGACGGTCACCATGCCGCCGATGGCGAATATTCCGCCCATGAGCCCGACTACGGCGTAGATAAGATTGTTGATAAATCTGGTGGTCGGGTTTGTAAGCGACGAGAAGAATATAGATTTGAGCGAATATTTGCGCAGCTTTTCATTGCTCTCGTCAAATCTTTCAACCGCTCTGTCTTCATATGAAAACGCCTGAACGGTCTTTTGATTCTGTATCATCTCGTTGATAAGCGCAGTCTGCTCGCCGCGGGTCTCGGACTGCTTTTTGAACATCGAATAAGTACGGCGTGCTATAAAACGCGCCGTGAACAGCGATATCGGGGTCAGCACCACGACCGCGAGAGTGATGAGCGGCGATATAGTGAGCATGAAAACGAGCGTCACGGCTATCGTGACAACGCCCGTGAACAGCTGGGAAAAGCCGAGAATCAGTCCGTCGGCAAACTGCTCCGCGTCCGCCGTTATGCGGCTGACGATATCGCCGTAGGGGTGGGAGTCGGCGAACGCCACGGGGAGGGTCTGCATATGCGAAAACGCCTTTGAGCGTATATCGCGCACGGTGTTATAGGCTATGCGGTTGTTGATGATGTTCATCACCCACTGGAGCACTCCGCCGACTATGGCGCAGATCAGAATGCCGAAAAGGCACTTCTTTATGACTTCAAAATCAACGTTGCCGTGCAGCTTTATTCCGTCTATCGCGCGTCCGGCGAGGACTGGGATATAGAGCGAGAGAATGACGCTTGCAACGGAGAGGATGAGCGAAAGGAACAGCAGAAGCTTCGAGCGGCCGATGACCGCGATAACTCGTTTGAAAACGGTTTTGTTCTTCACGGTTACGCATCCTCCTTTTCAAGCTGGGAATCGAAAATTTCTTTGTAGACTTCGCACGAGCGCAGGAGCTCGTCGTTCGTGCCCATGCCGACTATCTCGCCCTCGTCGAGGACTACTATGGTATCGGCGTTTCTTATCGCCGCAACGCGCTGGGACACGGTTATGACGGTCGGGGCGAAGTCGGTGTTCCTCAGCGCTTTGTTCAGCGCCGCTCCGGTGGCATAGTCGAGTGCGCTCGCCGCATCGTCGAGGATGAGCACCTCTGGCTTTCTGACGAGGGCGCGGGCTATGGTCATTCTTTGACGCTGACCGCCCGAGAGATTTTTGCCCTCCTGTTCGAGGACGAAGTCGAGCTGTCCGCTCTTGTCCTCTATCATCTGCTTTGCCTGCGCCGTTTCGAGCGCCTGCCAGATTTCTTCGTCCGTGGCGTCCTGCTTGCCGAAGCGGATGTTATCCCTGACAGTGCCGGCGAACAGGGCTTTTTTCTGCGAGACGACGCCTATTTTCGAGCGCAGAGCCTTTGTGTCGTAGTCGCGCACGTCAACGCCGTCAACGAGCACGCACCCGCCGGTGACATCGTAGAATCGCGGAATAAGATTGACGAGCGAGGTTTTGCCCGAGCCGGTCGAGCCGATAACGCCTATCGAGCTGCCGCGCTTTATTTTGAGGTCGATATTGTGCAGCGACTCTTCGCTGCCGTTATATGACAGGCACGCCTTGTCAAACTCGACCGAATATTCGCTGTTTTCGTTGCCGTCAGTGACAGTGCCGGGGACAGTGCCGGGCTCGATATTGAGCACCGATTGAATTCGGTTGCCGCAGGCTATCGCCTTTGTGACGCTGATTATGAGATTCGCGAGCTTTATCAGCTCAACGAGAATCTGGGACATGTAGTTATAGAGCGCAACGACCGCGCCGCGCGAAATGGCGCCGGAATCAACGCGTATTGCGCCGACATATATCAGTGCGATTATCGCGAGGTTTATGAGCACGAAGGTTGCGGGGTTCATGAAAGCGGATATCCTGCCGACAGCTGTCTGCATCTCGGTCAGGGCGTTGTTCTTCGCGTCAAAGTCCGCAATTTCCTCTTCCTCTTTGCAGAACGCTCTGACAACGCGGGTGCCGAGCAGGTTTTCGCGCGTCTTGCTCAGCAGCCCGTCCAATTTCTGCTGAACCTTGCGGTACATCGGGATACACACGAGCATTATCGCGAACACGACCGCAGCGAGAGCGGGCACCGCAACGACGAACACGAGCGACGATTTTGCGTCGACCGTGAACGCCATTATCACCGCACCGAAAACGACGAACGGCGAGCGCAGGACGAGGCGAAGAGTCAGGTTCGTTCCGGTCTGCACCTGGTTTATGTCGCCCGTCAGGCGGGTTATGAGCGTCGGCGCGCCGAGCGAATCGAGCTGGGAATAAGAGAGCTTGCCGATATGCTTAAAAAGCGCGTGGCGGATATCGGTAGCGAAGCCGACTGACGCTTTCGCCGAGAAATACTGCGCCACAAGCGTACTGCAAAGACCCAGTATGCCGAACAGACAGAGCAGCAGGCAGCGTTTGATAATATAAACCTTGTCGCCGTTCTCTATGCCGACATCGATTATAGTTGAGACTATCAGCGGAACAATCAGCTCGAACGCCACTTCGATGAGCTTGAAAAACGGCGCGAGAATACTTTCAATTTTGTATTTTTTCAAATACTTCAAAAGCTTTGACATGCTATTCTCCTCTTTTATATATTGCATTCTATAATGGTATATAATACCCTAAATAATACCATGAAAACGGCTTTTTTTCAAGATGCTGCGGCTATTTCCCGTTCCTTGACAGAGACGGGGAGCAGTGATAAACTTATCCGTTGTAGAAAATAAACGGTGTGGTGAACGATGAAAGAAAAGGCTCTCAAAAAAGAGGAAGAGCTTCTCGAATGCGAAAAGCTCTGGATTTTTGCCGTCATGATAGCGGTCGGCGGATTTTTCGGCGCATATACCTATGTTCAAAAGGGCGGCGTGTTCTGCAACGCGCAGACGGCGAACTTCGTGCTCATGGCGGTTCAGCTCGGGCGCGGGAACTGGCGCAAGGCACTGTATTATCTTCTGCCCGCTTCAGCTTATCTGCTCGGCACGGTCATTTCGGAATTTCTGCCCAAGCATATAAACCGCCGCAAGATAGTCCGCTGGGACACGGCGTTCGTGGCGTTTGAAATGGCGTGGATATTTGCGCTCGGCTTCGTCCCGGACGATGCGCCGCCGCAGATCTGCCAGGTGGCTGTGAATTTTATCGCTTCGATGCAGTTCAATACATTCCGCCAGGCGAAAAAGATTCCGATGGCGACTACCTTCTGCACCAACCATGTCCGCCAGGTCGGCTCGAACCTCGTCAAGTGGCTTCGCAGCGGGAATAAAGAGGCGCGCGGCAAGATGTTCGCGCATCTGCTGATGATAGTCTCGTTTGTCGCGGGCGCGGTCGCTTCAACTTTTCTCTGCGGCTACCTCGGCGGCAAGACTATCTGGTGCGCGGAAATATTGCTCGCGATAGTGTTCTTTGCGCTCCTGCGCGCCGATCTCGGCGAGGAACATGATAAACTCGATGTCGTTCCGCACGGTCATTGATGACAAGCTGTTGAGCTTTACATGATTTATAAATAAAAAAACAAAAGCTCCCATGTGTCCCCGAATATGTTGATATATCGGGAAAGTCGCACGGGAGCTTTGATTTTTGCGCTAAAAAATAAGCGTGTAAATTGTAAAGTAAATCGCTTTACAATTTGCTTTAGCCCATTATTGGTATCTCAAGGAATGTGTAGGTGAAACAATTGATAATATAGAAAATAAATGCGGCTGTCGGGACTGCATATCCCGCGAATTTTTTCGCTTTGCTTTCCGAAAGTGAAGAATACATCACTGCGCAGGCGATGAGCGTGAACATCTCGGTGTAGTAAAACACGCGCTGACCGGAGGCGTAGACGGACGAAGAGAATCCGAGCACTGCGGCGCAGCAGACAGCGGCGCTGAACAGCACGCCGACAGTGAACCCGAGCTTTTTATTCTTCTTGATGAGCGCCGCTATAAGAATGAAAAGGCTAAAGAGAAAGACAAAACAGAGCGCGATAACCGCGAGTTCGAGCGGAAGGTAATTGCCGCTCTTGAACATCTTTTCAAAGCCCTTGTCCGGGGTGGTGCGGCGGATAATAATATATGCGGCGTTGACTCCGACGCACAGCACCGAGGCAAATATTGCAAAGACTGATATAATTTTCTTTATTTTCCGCGAGCCGCCGAACGCTTCATATACCGATGTGCCGAGCAGAACGAGAAAAACGACAGTTGTTATCATCGAGAAGAAAAACGAAAACGCGAAATAATTCGAAAATCCGCAGAGCAGTTTTTCGAATATATTCATTTCAGAGAATCTTTCAAAACCCGACGCCGCTTCCATCGCTCCGCGCCCGCGAAGTCCAGGCGAGAGAATTAACACCGCGGCGGAAACCGCGCTCGGCAGGAGCGGAATGAATTGACGGAATCCGAGTTTGCGTTGATATGCCGAAAAAATCAGCAGAATCACCTGCAGCGCGAGCACAGCGGCGCAGGACTGCTCCTGAGATGCCGCGACGACAGAAGCAATCGCGGCGGCGACATATGCTATGGAATTCACGCACCCGCCGAATACCTCGAATGTGAGCGGGGTCACCGTGATAAGCAGGGCGGCGAACGGAACGAGAAATGTGAACGAACCCGCAAACCAGAACACCGACGGGTTGAGGCATGGCAGAAATACTGCCAACGGCACCGAGCAGGCGAAGATATATCTCTGTCTTATATCTGTCTTTTCGCCGAAAAAGTCCGACAGGCGGCAGAGAAAATACATTATATATATAATCAGCGCGGCGATGAACAGCTTCCAGAAAATGAGCGGCAGGCGCAGAAAATTTATCATCAGCCATTCGCCGACTATCCGCCCAGACACGGTCGTGTACCGCTCGTGCAGCCAGCTTGCGACTGTGAATCCGTTTCGGTGGAGTATGCCGAGAAAGTGACCGTCGTCGGTTTTGAGTATCAGCCGAGTGAACACCGTGCAGAAAAACAGCACGGCGGCGGAAAATGCGGCGATTATCGAGCGCGGAGAGCTTCGAAATTCTTTCAGCTCTTCTCTCATCTTTCGCCACCTCCCGCCAACGCATACGGATTTTCGGCGGTTCCGCTTCCGCAAAGAACGAGAATATTGTCGCGAAGATACATCGCCGGGCATACGCCGCACAGCTCGTCCGCCGCGAGCGTTTTATAGAACCCGCCAGTCGTGGTGACCGCCGTAACGCTGCTCTGATTTGTCGAAACCGGCGAGCTTGTCCAATACCAGCAGTATTTGCGCAGAGTTAAATAGCGCGAAGTATCATTTTTAATGCACTGCTCGGTCGGGCTTCTGCGGCGGTCGGCGGCGCTTATATTTTTGAGCATATCTTTTGACGGCAGGAATATTGAATCGCCGTTTTGGTCGGGCGATATGAGCGAAAGGTCATTATTTGAAAAATTCTCCGGGCTTAAAAATCCGCTCTCTGAATTGAGCCATGCGCGCAAGGGAGAGGTGAGATAATCGGAGCTGCCGATGCCGTCCTCGGACGGGTCGAACGCCCTGAAGCACAGCACTTTTTCGCTCATGAGCAGAGTTTTGTCGCCTGTTTCGATGACTCTCCATACAATAGGCTCGCCGAGATATGAGCCGATGGCTATTCTGTCGCCACTCTTGAGCGTGACTTCCCGCGATTCATTGCCTCCGACGCTGACGGACGAAGAAAACAGCAGGTGAGCCGATGCGTTTTTGATTTTTGCGTTCTCGATAAAAGTCAGCGCAAATAGCAATATTGCCGCAATTGCAGCCGCTCTGAAAGCCTTTTTCATCGTCTCACCCTTTTGCTTTTTATTTTACATATACTATGTCGAGCTCGTTGCACGGACCGCCTAATTTCTGTTTTCCGGCGGAGTTCAATCCGAGCATACCGTTTGCCGCGAAGAATTCGCTCTCGATAACGCACGGCTTGTTAAGATTTTTGAGCTGAGTCGCCTTTGTGCCGGTCGTGTTGCCGATGCCCTTGACATACATCGATGAGCAGTTGCCGCCGTTTAGCAAAAATGCATTCCTCGCGCCGTATGCTATGAGGACTTTCATCATGTTGTCGAGCGGCATAAATTCGCCCATAGCCATGATATATTTGTTCTCTGATATCTGCGCAAAAACGGTGCGGTTGTGATAATAAGTGTCGTGCTCGTTGGTTGCCTTGCCGTTTGTTATGACTTGTCTTTGATAGCGCAGGGAATTATAAACGCCCTGCGAAATATATGATTTGCAGTTCTCGTTTGTGAGCGTTTCGACTTTCCATGTGCCGTTTTTGTATATCAACAGTCGTTTCTGCCCCTGACCATCAGTCGAAACGACCGAGCCGTTGCGAATTGTCGGCGCACCTCTTTTGTATGTTGAGCCGTCCTCGCCGTTTATCGCTATGAGCGCGCCGCTCTTTCTGCCCATATCCTCAACCTTGCCGACATTTGTGCCGAGAAGCTGTTGGCTTGAGGCAACACCGATATGCTCGGGCGAGCAGGTGATTATCGCTATATTGACTACCGGCTGATAAGTGACCGTCTTGTCGTAGTCGATTGCTCCGTCCGCGTTCGCTTTTTTGAAAGCCTGAGTTATCTGCGGTCCGTATGCTATGCGATGGATTTCGATATTCACTCCGTTTGAGTTGAGCTTCCACGCCCTGAGCACCTTTGCTCCGGCGATGCTTTTGACGCTTCCTTCGCTGACTTCAAGTTTGCCTTTTGAAGCTGAGCCGGAATTGTTCGATTTTGCAGTCGTTGCAGGTTTCGATGCCGGTTTATTTGCTGTAGGTTTCTGCGTGCTCTGTACAGTGCTCGGCTCTGCGGATTCGGATGCCGCTTCTGAACTTGCCGCTGTTTCTTCTGCGCTCGTCTGCGCGTTGGCTTCGGTTTCTGCGGCGGATATGTCTTCTGCCGCGGTCGTGCCGGACTCGGGCGTTTTTGTGCCGCATGCCGTGAAGCTTATAAGAATCAGCAGGCACGCGAGCAAAACTGCAAATAATCTTTTTGTCATAAGTATCCTCCTTTTGAATATTTCTTCCAAATCGATTATATCATTGTGTCTCACTCAATTATATGCTGTAAGCGCATTTTGACAAATAATTTTTCGTCATTTTGCACTCTTTTTTATATAGTATATGTGTATAATCTTTCGCAATTTCCGCTTTAATGCGCTGATACTTTATGATATAATTAAAGCAGCGGCGGGCGAGTATGCATATGCTAACCGAACTTGCTGCGCCCGATATGCATCGTTTGTGCATAAATTCTCTGAAAGGGTGAAGATATATGAAATATGCTGTAGTTCTCTGCGACGGCATGGCGGATTATCCCGTTGAGGCTCTCGGCGGCAAGACGCCGATGGAAGTTGCAAAGAAGCCCAATATCGATGCGCTCGCGTCGAGGGGCGAAGTCGGACTTGTCAGAACCGTTGCCGCCGGACTCAAACCCGGCAGCGATGTTGCAAATATGAGCGTGCTCGGATTCGATCCGAAGAAGTGCTACACAGGACGCTCGCCCCTTGAGGCGGTCAGCATCGGAGTCAAGATGAGCGAAACGGATATCGCTCTGCGTTGCAACCTTGTCACCTTGAGCGACGAGGCGGATTACGGCGCAAAGACCATGCTCGACTACTCCGGCGGCGATATCTCGACCGAAGAGGCGGCGCAGATAATCGAGACCGTGCAGGAGCATTTCGGCAGCAGCGAATTTGATTTTTACAGCGGCGTGGCTTATCGCCATTGCCTTATCGTACATAACGGCACGACGGATCTCGGCAAGATGACTCCTCCGCATGATATCTCCGGCAGAGTTATCGGCGAGTATCTTTCGACTTCTCCAAACGCCGAAAAGCTCATTGCCATGATGCGCGAGAGCTACGATCTTCTTGAAGATCACCCCGTGAACAAGAAGAGAATCGCCGAGGGCAAGCTCCCCGCAAATTCTATCTGGCTCTGGGGCGAGGGAAGCCGTCCTGCTCTGCCGTCCTTTGAAGAAAAGTTCGGCGTGAAGGGCAGCATCGTCTCGGCAGTCGACCTGCTCAAGGGCATCGGCATCTGCGCCGGCATGAACACCCCCGAAGTCGAGGGAGCAACCGGCTATATCGACACGAATTTCGAGGGCAAAGCGAACGCTGCAATCGACGAATGGCGTAAAGGTCAGGACCTTGTCTATATCCATGTCGAGGCTCCCGACGAGTGCGGTCACAGAAACGAGCCCGAGAATAAAGTCAAAGCAATCGAACTTATCGACAGCCGCATAATGCCTATAATCCTTGACTATCTCAACACTCAGGACGATTATAAAGTCATGGTTCTGCCGGATCATCCGACCCCGATAGCGACCCGCACCCATGCATCCGACCCCGTGCCGTATCTGATTTACCGTAAAGGCAAAGAGCTTGACAGCGGCGTTGCGAGCATAAATGAAAAATCAGCGTCCGAGACCGGCAATTTCATCGATCCCGGCTTTAATCTTATGGGTCATTTTCTCAAAGACTGATAAAAAGGAGGAGACAAAATGAGCTTTAATATAGAAACAAAGTGCGTGCAGTCCGGCTACACTCCGAAAAACGGCGAGCCGCGCGTTGTGCCGATAGTCCAAAGCACGACATATAAATACGAATCGAGCGAGCAGATGGGCAGGCTCTTTGACCTGCAGGAGTCCGGATATTTTTACACCCGTCTTCAGAATCCGACCAACGACTGCGTCGCCGCGAAGATAGCCGACCTTGAGGGCGGCGTCGGCGCGATGCTCACTTCGTCCGGTCAGGCGGCGTCGTTCTTCTCCGTTTTCAATATCTGCTCCGCAGGCGACCATGTCGTTGCCGCGTCCGCGATATACGGCGGAACTTTCAATCTTTTCAATGTCACGATGAGAAAGCTCGGCATCGATTTCACTTTCGTTCGCCCCGATGCGACGGAGGAGGAGCTCAACGCGGCATTTAAAGATAACACCAAAGCCGTATTCGCCGAGACTATCTCGAATCCCTCGCTCGTCGTGCTCGATATTGAAAAGTATGCGCGCGCGGCTCATTCACACGGCGTGCCGCTGATAGTTGACAACACTTTCCCGACCCCGATAAACTGCCGCCCGTTTGAGTTCGGCGCGGATATAGTCACCCATTCGACTACAAAATATATGGACGGTCACGCGACAAGTGTCGGCGGAGTTATAGTTGACAGCGGCAACTTCGACTGGACTCAGAACGACAAGTTCCCGGGGCTCACAACCCCCGACGAGTCGTACCACGGCGTTGTATACACCGATCAGTTCGGCAAGGCTGCATATATAACAAAGTGCACGACCCAGCTCATGCGCGACCTCGGTTCAATTCAGTCCCCGATGAACGCATTCCTGCTCAATCTCGGACTCGAGACCCTGCATCTGCGTATGCCGCGCCACTGCTCAAACGCTCTCGCCGTTGCAAAGTTCCTGAAGGCTCATCCGAAGATCGAATCCGTCCGCTATCCCGGCCTTGAGGGCGACGAATACTATGACCTCGCGCAGAAGTATATGCCCAACGGCACCTGTGGCGTCATTTCGCTGAGAATAAAGGGTGGCAGAGAGGACGCGGTCAGATTCATGGACAGCCTCAAACTCGCGGCGATAGTCACCCATGTTGCGGACAGCCGCACCTGCTGCCTGCACCCGGCGAGCACGACCCACCGCCAGCTCACCGCGCAGGAGCTCGACGACTGCGGAGTCTACGAAAATCTCGTCAGACTTTCTGTCGGAACAGAGAATGTCGATGACATAATCGCCGATCTTGACGCGGCTCTCGCGAACGTCTGATATTGGCAAAATAGACAAAAATCACGCGTAAAATTTTATGCATAAAACCCGGCTGCAAGTTTTCCTGCAACCGGGTTAATTTTTTGTTACTGCATATGCGGCTTATGCGGAATATTTCTATATAGCTATTAAAACCGCGCTGTAAAGTTTTTTGCTTTACGCATATATTCCAAATAGTCATCAAAACATAAAAGTTATCCACATTATCCACATAGTTATCCACATCAGCAAGGAGGAAAGCTTTACCGCTTGCGGAAAAGAATCAATGAATAATCGCTGAATGTTAGGCGAATATCAATGAATAAATTCAAAATTGCGCAAAAAATACCGCCCGGATTTCTGAAGGAAAAAACACGGGCGGTTTCAATATTTTTATGTTGCTCAGTCGATGAATGGGAGACTTCTGACGAGATCGTTTATCCCGCCGAGCGAGCCGTGGAAGAAGCTGCGTATCATTTCGAACACAGTCATCGACGCGGTTATCGCAAACAGCACTCCGACGATTATCGCAATAATAACTGCGAGTCCCACGCCGACCGCGAGACCTATCAGCGTGAACTGACCGATGCCATTGGCGACCTTCGGCTTGTCGCTCTTCCATATAAGATAGAGCACGAGGCTGACGAGCGGCAGGAACCACAGCAGCGGACCGAAGAAGCCGAGGAAAAATCCGAGAACTTTCCATCCGCCGGTGCTTTCGCTTTCCTGCTCGGGCTTCTTGTTCGCTTTCGGCTGAACAGGTGCAGGAGCGGGCAGGGGAGCCGGCTCTTTCGGAATATCATTATGTACGGGCTGAGTATCTTCTGCGGCGGGCTGTTCCTGCGCCGCGCGTCTGGCGTCGCTCTCCGCGAGGCTCACAGGTTCACCGCAGTAAGGGCAGACCTTGAATCCGTCTTCGAGCTGCTTTCCGCAATTTCTGCAAAACATAATATCACTCTTTCGTTTTTGTGTCCGCGCAGATTACTTGTCGCCCGACTTCTTTTCGAGCTTGCGCTTGTTGCCTTTGTCGTCTATTACATATGTATTGTCGAGCTGGGCGGTGAGGCTCGCCTTGAAATCGGCTACATACTGCTTCTTGAGCCCCTCCCATTCGGCGAATTCCTCTTCGCTCAGATCCCTCTCCTGCGACAGGTGATAGAGATCGTTCATGCGCTTTATCTCTTCTTTTTTCATGTCTGCCTCCGTGAGCTTATATAATACATTTATTATATACTATGCTGCGGATAAAGTCAATTTGAGCGGTAGATTGTCGATTTTATCGCGCTATCGGCAAATTTTTTTCGTAAATCATAAGCGAGCAAATAGTATGAAAAAACGAGAAAACGCGAGGAAAACGGAGATAGCAAAACATAAATTAAAATTTAAAGAAAAAGTGCTTGACAAGCATAGAGCGATGTGGTAATATATCGTAGCATTAAGAAATCGGAGGTAACAAGTATGTCAACTTATATGCCCAAAGCGGGCGACATCACCCGT
>CAVAWW010000034.1:0-22546 GCA_963592475.1 bacterium | reverse complement strand
TTCAACAGCTCGCAGGCGAATTGAATGCGGTATTTGTTGACGAATGAAGCGAAATCCATGTCAAAATTTTTGTTGAAGAAGGAAGACAGATAGCTGTAATCGTAGCCGAATTGTTTTGCTATATCCTGAAGCCGCAGCTTTTTGGTGAAGTTATTTTGAATATACATTGAGAGAGAATTGGTGAGTGCAAAATAGGACTCATCAATTTTTTCTATTTCGCTTTGTTCAAACACGGCTGCGCAAAGTCTGTAAAGGACAGCCTGCTTTGCGAAAATGCTTCTGTTTTCGTCTGTCAGAATGTCGATGTCATTTCTGCTGTCAAACGAGAACCTTGTATTGGAAAGTGACTTCATCTTTGTTTTCTCATAAAACAGGGAGACAAGATCGGTTGAAAAAACGCAAAGATAATCCTCACTTTCTTCGGGTGTGCAGAAAGAATGAATATATCCGGGAAGGATAAGCATTCCCTCGCCGCTGTGCAGCTCGTATTTTTTGTTTCCCACTTCACACACCAGACAACCGCCCAGGCAGAACACAATTTCATAGTTGCAATGTGTGTGCTTTTGAAAGTTCAGATTTTTGTCTACCTGATTATAAAGATACTCACCTTTTACGCTTCTGTGTCCTTCATAAACAACCATAATTTAATCACCGTGCAAATATATTTCCATTATTATAAAACATATTTCTTTTATAATCAAGATTTATTTTATATAATGAACATGGGATAAAACAAAAATATGTCTGTAAATGAGCGCGATTATGAATTATAATGATGCGGTAGCGGTATACCAAAAATCTCCGACAAGTGAGACATTGAAGGAAGTTTGCAAACAGCTGTGCAGCGAAATGACATTAAGAGAGAAGCTGAAAATGCTTTCGGGCAGGCAGTTTGCTATGCGAAATTGCTATGACTTGCTTACAAAAGGCAGAAAGTACAACTCCCGACCGTGCATTGCGGGCGGAATTAAGCGCTTGGAAATCCCGACGGTTGCCTTTTCGGACGGTCCGCGCGGTGTTGTTATGGGCAGAAGTACCTGCTTTCCCGTTTCAATGGCAAGAGGCGCTTCGTTTAACGATGAGCTTGAATATGAGGTCGGCACAGCCATTGCAAAAGAAGTGATTGCCGGCGGCGACAGATATTCGCTGCGTATTCCGTCAAATGAGGTGGAGCTTATTCACCGCATCTGCGCAGTTTGTGAGAACACAATCGTCGATATTGTCGGCGGAAGCGCGTATGTTATTGAAGAATGGAAAGACGAAGCGTCCGCTATACTTCATTCTTTCTACAGCGGAATGGAGGGCGGAAACGCGCTCGCGGATATATTGACGGGCAAGGCGGTTCCGAGCGGCCATTTGCCGTTTACAATTGCCAAGGATGAAAATGATTATCCGAAGTTTCTGTTCCCCGGAGAAAAAACAAGGATTATCGACTACGGATACTATCACGGTTATACATTGCTTGACAAAGAAGGCAAAGAGGCTGCGTTCCCGTTTGGCTTCGGTCTTTCCTACACCGAGTTTGAGTATTCCGATATACATGCCGAAAATAAAGACGGTAGCATAGAAGTGTCGCTGAAAATCAAGAATATCGGCAGTTTCGACGGAAAGACGGTCGTTCAGGTCTATGCGGGAGCAAACGGAGATCGTCCCGTGAAGCTGCTCAAAGGCTTCAAAAAAGTCAATGTCCCGGCGGGAAAAGAGATCGAAGAGACCGTGACTGTTTATAAGGATGACCTTAAATTTTATGACGAAAAGACCGGGGAATGGTATTTGGAGAATGAATACATATTCTATGTCGGTCAGGCCAGCGTGGACGCAATGAACAATAGGCTTACGGTCAGCGTTTGACTGAACAAATTTATTATATAAGAAAGGCAGATTGATATTATGGAATATTTTGATTTTGTAAAGAAGGTAAATTATGAGGGCGAGCAAAGTTCAAATCCGTTTGCTTTCAAGTTCTATGATCCCGACAGAGTAATACTCGGCAAAAAAATGAGCGAGCACTTGCCGTTTGCTATGGCATGGTGGCACAATTTGGGCGCGGCAGGCGCGGATATGTTCGGCGTCGGTACGGCGGATAAATCTTTCGGAGCAGTGCCGGGTACGATGGAGCACGCAAGGGCAAAGGTGGATGCGGGCTTTGAATTTATGAAGAAGCTCGGTATTAAATATTTTTGCTTCCACGATGTAGATTTAGTCCCCGAGGACAAGGACATAAATGTTACAAACGCGCGTCTTGATGAAATTTCGGACTATATTCTTGAAAAAATGAACGGCACGGATATCAAGTGCCTTTGGGGCACTGCAAATATGTTCGGCAATCCGAGATTTATGAACGGTGCCGGCAGTACCAACGATGTCAATGTTTATTGCTTTGCCGCGGCGCAAATAAAAAAGGCGCTTGATATTACTGTTAAGCTCGGCGGTCGAGGCTATGTATTCTGGGGCGGAAGAGAGGGCTACGAAACTCTGCTGAACACCGATGTTAAGTTCGAGCAGGAAAACATAGCTTCTCTTATGCGCATGGCTGTGGAATATGGCAGAAGTATCGGATTTGACGGCGACTTCTATATCGAGCCCAAGCCGAAGGAGCCGATGACGCATCAATATGATTTCGATGCCGCAACGGCAATAGGCTTTTTGAGACAGTACGGACTCGACAAGGATTTCAAGCTGAACATCGAAGCTAATCACGCGACGCTTGCCGGTCACACCTTCCAGCACGAGCTGAGAACTTCCGCAATCAACGGCATGCTCGGCTCCATTGACGCAAATCAGGGGAATCTGCTTTTGGGCTGGGATACCGATGAGTTCCCATTTGACGCATACAGCGCAACGATGTGTATGTATGAGGTACTCAAAAACGGCGGACTTACCGGCGGATTCAATTTTGACGCCAAAAACCGCAGAACGAGCAACACCGCAGAGGATATGTTCTATGGCTATATTCTTGGCATGGACACATTCGCTCTCGGTCTTATCAAGGCTGCCGAAATTATAGAGAGCAAAACAATCGATGAATTCGTTGAGAAAAAATATTCTTCGTTCACCTCTGAATTGGGTCAAAAAATCAGAAACGGCGATGTGACCCTCTCACAGCTGTCTGAGATAGCCTGCGAAAAGAAGACCTGCGAGATCCCGGAATCCGGCAGACAGGAAAAGATTCAAAGTGAAATAAATCAAATTCTGTTTAAATGAGGTGTGGCGAATGGACTGCTTCATAGGGCTTGATATAGGAACCTCATCGGTAAAGGGAATGCTACTGAGCGAAAAGGCGATATTAAAAACCGCTTCAAGGGAGTACCCCCTCTATTATCCCAAGGACGGTTGGAGCGAGCAAAATCCGCAGGACTGGTATGACGGCAGCATCTCAGTAATAAAAGAGCTTGTATCTGATATTGATAAAAACAGTATTGTTTCAATCAGCTTTTCGGGGCAGATGCACGGCCTTGTCGTGCTCGATGAAAACGATAATGTGATCCGTCCCGCCATTTTGTGGAATGACAGTCGAAGCTCGCTTGAGACCGAATATCTTAACAATATTATCGGCAAAAAGACGCTTCAGCAAAATACCGGAAATATCGCATTTTCCGGCTTCACCGCGCCGAAAATACTTTGGCTGAAAAACAATGAACCGGAGAATTTTCAAAAAGCTGAGAAAATAATGCTGCCGAAGGACTATGTGGCGTACAGGCTCAGCGGCGTGTTTGCGACCGACTGCTCCGATGCGGCGGGCACACTGTATTTTGACACTAAAAACCGCCGCTGGTCTGAAACCATGCTGTCCGTGCTCGGCATAAGCGAAAAGAATTTGCCGAAGGTGTATGAGAGCTATCAGACGGTAGGAACGCTCAAAAAATCCGTTGCCGACGAGCTGGGACTGAACGAAAATGTTAAAATCGTTATTGGCGCGGGCGATAATGCGGCATCTGCAATCGGAACGGATACAGTTGAAAACGGAGACTGCAATATTTCGCTTGGAACCTCTGGCACGATTTTCGTTGCAAGCGACGAGTTCAACTATGCGCCGAACGGAGCGATACACACATTTTGCTCCGCGACGGGCGAATATCATTATCTCGCCTGTATTTTGTCCGCGGCAAGCTGCCAAAAATGGTGGATCGAAAGCATAACCAAATCATCATATGACGGAGACTTTGCGGAATATATCGGCAAAAGTCAGGTTATGTTTTTGCCGTATCTTATGGGCGAGCGGTCACCGATTAACGATTCAAGCGTTCGCGGAGCCTTTTTCGGCTTGTCTCTCAATACGACAAAAGACGAAATGACGCTTGCTGTGTTAGAGGGCGTCGCTTTTGCGATAAAACAAAATCTCGATATTATCCGGGATCTCGGAATACATATCGAGACTTCAAAAATCTGCGGCGGCGGTACGCGAAATAAAGAATGGGTAAAAATTATAGCATCCGTTTTGAACATTGAGCTTTTGCTTCCCGATGTTGAACACGGAGCCGTTTTGGGTGCCGCGCTCTTAGGCGCGCGAGCTTGCCTGCCGGATGACAGATATGAGCAGCTGAAAAACAGCGTTAAATCAAGTTATACCCGCATTTTGCCGGATGATAAGTTCGTGAAATACTACGGTGAAAAATACTCAAAATGGTCGGAGCTGTATCCCAAAATCAAAGAGTGATATGCGAGCCCGATAAAATAAAAAATCAAGGCAGATGTATAATCTCTGCCTTGATTTTTTTAGCATTGATAAAAGTTTGCTTAGCTTATTAAGCGCTGAATGTCCGCGAGCTTGGATGTCGCTTATATTATTCCAAGCTCAACAAAATCACATCGTTTGTTTCAATGGTCAGTTTTACAGTTGTTGAACCGCCGCTTGCCGAAAACGGAATTCCTTCTGCTTTAAGGGCGGTTTTTGCTTTTATTTCCGCCACCTGACTCTTTGTCAGAATATCCGGGCTGCCGAGAGCCTCCCACTCGGCTTTCGGGTTGCAGTGATTGTTGTCTATAATTTGCGCTGTTACCGATTTTGCGGAAATGTTTATTTCAAGCTCAATTTCCGTTTTCTCGGATTTGCCGTAATCATTATCATGCGCGTATATAAGCACCTGAACCTTTTCTCCGTCGGTAAAAGCGGCGTGTTCTATGTCGGAATTGCGGCTTTCGGGCAGGACGAGCCTGCTTTTGTGTAATTGAGAAAGAATTTTAAATGCCCAGAAGTTCGGTTTCGGTATGCCGCAGTTGCTGACGAGTCCGAATCCGCCGTGAAACGGCGTACCGAGCATGAACTGTTCTTCGTAAATATCGGAACAGCACCAGAACATTGTTCCCAGAAGCCGGGAATCGGCATCCACGCAGGTTTTTACAATAAAAGCGGCAGAGTTTTTCTCGTCATGAATGGGCGAAGCGAATACGGCCATGCTGTTCCATTCGGTGATTATGAGCGGCTTGCCGTTCGCCTGCTCCAAAGCTTTTTTGTCAAGCTCATTCAGAACGCCCTTGCGCCATGTTTTGTAGATATCCGGGCGGAAGAACATTTCTTTCATCGTTTTAGAAAGCCCGATTTTATTTTTTGCCGCGTTTTTGGCGATACTCATCATCCTGAAAGCGTCTTTTGCGGAAAATGTGTTTCCGAAAGCGTCGCCGGGATAGTGATGCGTCGAAATGAAATCGCATGGAACGTCATTTTTGCGGCAATATTCAGTAAAATCTTCTATCCACAGGCAGGCGGATGACGACGGACCGCCGACGCGCAAGCGACTGTTGACGGATTTCACCGCCCGCGCAGTAGAAGCGTAGAGGCTGAAATAGTCCTTCTGACTGCCTTTGAAGAAAATGGCGAGGTCGGGTTCATTCCATACTTCAAAATACCAGCTTTCAATCTCTTCGCTGCCGTAATATTCCGATAGGAATTTAATGAATTTCTTTATGAAATCCACCCATTTGTCCATTGATTTCGGGCGGGTTATGTTGTTGAGATAGCGTATTCCGGTTTTATTCCCGCTTGCGAGTGCGCCGGGCATAAACGAGAGTTCAACAAACGGTTTCATTCCGCAGGCGAGAACATTGTCAAAAACATCGGCAATTTGTTTGAAATTTATCTCATCTATCTTGTCTGAAAACGGCACAGCGGCAAAAGGCTTGTAATCCGAGAGCCGCTGAAAGCAGAGCATATCATCATCAAATATGCCGTGAAAGCGAATATATTTCATGCCGAGCTCATCGTGAACGAGCTTTACATGATTGCAAACATCCTTCCTGTGCAGCTGGAAGGCATGATCGTTGCCGACTCCGAACTGCCAGGAAAAATTAGCAGGAACGGTTTTTGCGTTTTTATCTACTGTGATTTTCATATGCACCTCACAAGAACTTTCACTATCTGCTTAACGCTGTGCTGAAGCGCGGCTTTTGATATCTCGTTGCGTTTGACAGCTTTTAATATCATACGAAAGTGTTTTTTGCTGCCGGGGGTGAGCAGATTCGTGCCGGCGCAGACGCTTCTTATGCTGTCGGCGGTGTCATAGGATCCCCAGTCTGTCATAACAAAGCCGTCAAAGCCCCACTCGCCGCGTAAAAGGTCATTTAGCAGTGCTGAGTTTTCGCATGGATAGATGCCGTTTACCGGGTTGTATGATGTCATGACACAGCCGGGCTTATACAGTGAGAACGCTTTGTCAAACACTCGCAGATAAAGGTCGCGCAGGGTGTTCTCGTCGATTATCCCGTGTGCCGATTTGCGCTCGAACTCTATGTTGTTGGCGATAAGATGCTTATATGTCGCGATAACTCCGTTTTCTTCGAGCCCTCTCGCCTGATATGCCATTAAAGTTCCCGTCAGTATCGGATCCTCCGAGTAATATTCCGGATGGCGTCCGCAGAGAATGTTACGGTGAAGGTTTCCGCCGGGACCGAGATTTATTGAAATGCCGTTCTCTTTTGACTCGTCCGCAAGCACTTTGCCCACTTTATATGCGAGGCTTTTGTTGAATGTCCCGGCGAGCAGATTGCTTGACGGAAATCCGGTTGTAGGACGGTTGAGATTGACGCAGCAGTTGCCGTCGCTCATGTACAGCGTCGGCACGCCCAGACGCTTGCTTGACGCGAGTTTTCCGGCGGCTCCGCTTTTGCCTGGACCCCAACAGGAGCCGTTGCAGACGGTAAAATCCGCCAGCTCTCTGAGCGAAAACTGTGAGACGAAGTCATCAAGTTTAGTCAAATCATTCTTGACATCGGAAAGCGTTATGGTACAGCCTCTGTATTGGGGCAGCTCATTATAAGAAGGTCTTTTATATTCGGCGTGAATAGCTATGGCTTTTTTAGCCTCGGTGATTTTTGTTTTGTCCGTGCGGACATTGCCGTTTTCGTCAATACCTGTTATCTCTTCGGGCTCACGGCAGACGGATACGGTTTTTTCACAGACTACATCGTCTTCAAGGACGAAAGAACAAATTGTTTTGGTCTTGTCTGCTTCGCCGCCGACCATAACGTCGTATTGACCTTTTGAGAGAATGAACGCGTGAATATTTTTGTCATAGTGCGAAAAATCTTTCTGCGGTATATCAATCGTCAGCGTTTGGCGTTCGCCTTTTTTCAAAAGTGCTGTCTTTTCAAAGCCGCAGAACAGTTTTGCGGATCTCGGCTCATTCCCGCGCGGCGGTTTAACATAGACGAGAACAGAGTCCTTTCCGGGAACATCGGAGTTATTTGTAACTTCTGCGCTGACGCGGAGTATGCCGTTTTCAAATGATGCGGAGGAGCGGACGGAGAAGTCGGAATAAGACAGTCCGCGACCGAAGTAATAAGCGGCATCTTTTTTGAACGAGTCAAAGTAGCGGTAGCCGACAAATTCTTGCTCCTCGTAATATAAGCTTGCACCGAAGCGCTTTCCGTCATCGGAGTAGGTCGGAGAGTTGTCATCGAGATTGATGAAGTTTTTGGCGGACGGTGAATCGTAATAGTCTATCGGCCATGTGTCGGCAAGCCTGCCGGAAGGGTTGACTTTTCCGCAGAGAATATCAATAAGACTTTCGCTGCCGCGCTGACCGCTGAAGCCTGTCCATATAACAGCCGACGCACCGAGCTCGCGGATGAACCCCATCTCGATAGGATATCCGGTGTTCAGAATGATTATAAGATTTTTATATTTTGCGGTGGCTTCGCTGAGCGCCGCTTTTTCTTCGTCTGTCAGATAATATTCGCCCTTTATCGGTCGGTTGTCCTTGTTTTCGCCCGAGCCGCGGGAAATAAAGAACAGCGCCGTCTCGGCGTTATCGCGTATGCTGAGTGCCCCTGAATGTTCGATAGCCTCGGAAACGGTTAGCGTCCAGCGCGGCTTTATGAGGCTTGCACCGATTGCCGTTATACGAAAATCATTGTAAGCCCCCAGCAGTTTTATTGAACTGCCGCTGCCAAGCGGGAGAATGCCGTTGTTTTCGAGCAGGACGATTCCCTCATCGGAAACCTCTTTTGCCGCCTGCTCATTTTCTTTGTGCAGACCGTCATCAATCGGCTTGGGCGGGGTTTTGATTTTGAAGGTGCAGTCGGGAAAACGCCTGCCGTCAATATCTCTGTAGCCGCTGAGCTTTACGGTGTAGGTTTTATCAAAGTCCTGAGCCGCTTCGCCAACGGGCAGGAGATATATGGGCAGGGGCGAGAAATCAAATTTGACGCACTTGCCCTTTGAAACGGCCTTGCCGTTTACCGTGGCTGTTCCGTAGCTGTCGTCGGCTATCATTTTTGTGCAGACTATGGGCAGGCTGCGGGGCGCTGCGCAGTTCATTGCAAACATCCCGTTGTCAATGTCATAAGGATTATATTTTTTTGCCAGTACAGTGAAGAACAGTGGCATTTTATCTCAACTCCATTTTCAAAAAATCTGCTTTCCCTTTGCCTCGATATACGAAATACAGGGCATCGGTTTTTTCTCCGGGATCTATTTTGACGGAAAATGTTTTCCATTCTGTCGATTGAGAAAGAGGAATAATTCCAACAGTTCTGTCTCCGATTTTTATATCCATCTTGCCGTTTGCATTTCTGACAGTAACGGAAATGCAAACGGGCTTTTTGAAATTAAAATATTTGAAACCAATGACCGTGCCATCGGTAATTGCCGTTACAAAGCTTTCGCCGTTTTGCGACGCGATGTTGGGCTGTCTGTCTCCTTTGCCGTTTCCCTGAACATTTTTAGTGCGGCGGTTATACAGATTGCAGCACAGAGCGGCGGAATATTCGCCGGCTGCGGGCAGGGGTGCACCGACACCCTGTGTGGTTATCTCAACCTGATTTATTGTTCCGTCTGCGTTTATTGTTATAGGTTCCGCGCAGGCCTGACGGGAGAAATCTGTATTGTTCGTGCAGCGGTGATAGAAAACATAATATTTTCCGTTTATCTGTTCTATCGAGCCGTGTATCGTCCCCGCGGGAGCTTTTCGCTGCTTGTTGCCGCGATAGCCGAGATCGCTGTTTGAAATAATAACGCCGCGATATTGAAAACCCCTGTCCGGAAAATTGCTTGTCGCGTAGGCAAGCTCGTTGTTCTCGCCGGATGAGTATATCAGGTAATACAGACTGTTTATTTTTCGTATGCATGGAGCTTCATAAAACGGGTGGCGATAAAGCTCGCCCGTTTTATCCGCTGTAGTCTTGCTGTCGAGAACCGCCTTCGGTTCGCTCTTTACCGTGCACATATCATTTTCAAGTTCGACAACTGCGCAGGAAAGTATGCTTGGTTTTGTTTCCGTCACCTCGCGATACGAGCGATTGGTCAGTTTGCTGAGCACAAAGCGGTAGAGCGGAGAAAGTATTTTACTTCTGAAATCTCTGCCGAGCCCCCAGCCGTAATAGAGCCATATCCTGCCGTTGTCGTTTATGACCGCGGGGTCGTTTGTAAGAAACTTTAAAACCGGAGCGCCGTTTTTATATTTTATATCGCTGAGATATTCAAACGGACCGTCGGGATTTTCCGAAACGGCGACGGACATCGGACCGAACGCAGATGTGTTCGGTCCCGCAGCGAAATAGTAGAGATAATATCTCCCGTCATTTCCCCTTACGCAATCGGGTGCATAGTAATCTACAAGGCGACCGTCGCTGCTTCTCGGATCCTGCGATTTCAGGTAGGCTTTTTCTTTGCAGTTCCAAGATGAAAGGTCTGAGACGGGAGCCGACCAGACAGAGTAATCCTGCACACAGAATCTGTCCGAGTTTTCGGCATCATGACTGCCGTATAGATATACCCTGTCCCCGAAAACATGAGCTTCGCCGTCGGGAATATATTCATTTAATGGAAAAAGCGGATTCATGGTATTATCTCTCCGTTTGTTTCGATAATCTTTTTATAATAGTAGGCGGAATTTTTAGGCGTGCGCCCGAGCGTTTTATAATCAACATATATGAGCCCGAACCTCGGCTCGTAGCCCTCTGCCCACTCAAAGTTGTCCATAAGCGACCAATGCTGATATCCGAAAACCATGACTCCGTCATCGATGGCTCTTCTGACATTTGAAAGGTAGTCGTTCATAAATCCGATGCGCACATCGTCCCTGACTTCTCCGTCCGTTATGCTGTCGTTGTTTGCCATGCCGTTTTCGGTTATGATTATCGGCAGGCGGTATCTGTGATAAAGGAACTTCAAGGTCCAGTAAATCGAGCGTCCGTCTATTACCCAGCCGAGCGACGTGGTATTGAGTTTTGATTTGTCAATGCTTTTGTCGCCGCCCCAGGCGGAATAATTGAATGCCTCATAGTGGTTGACGGCAAGAAAATCAAAATCTGTTTTAAAGCGCGGCATATCTTTTTTGTGCGTCGCGTAAATCCCGTATGCGGTGACGGGTTTGCCCAAAAGAATTGGATCCATCCACCAGCGGTTGTTCATCGTGCCCATAGTCACATTGAACGATTTGTTATAAGCTTCCTCTATGCTCTGCGGGTTCGATTCGTCATTGGGGATAAACGCGCCCGACGCGAAAGAGAGACCTATAAGCGGTTTCTTCTTTGCGTATTTTCGGATGGTTTCGACCGCCCGATGATTTGTGAGCATGAAAATCTTCGTGAACTTCGGCAGGGCAAGATAGCGGTGTTTGAACGGCGCATGAACTCCCTGCATATAGCCGTTCATGAGAAAACAGGACGGCTCGTTAAAGGTTATCCAGTATGTTACTCTGTCGGACAGAGCCTCGACAACTGTTTTTACATAGAAAGCAAAGTCGTCTATAATATCTTTTTTCAGCCAGCCGCCTTTTTTGTATTGCCAGAGCGGCAGATCCCAGTGGTAGAGCGTCACGAGCGGTTCGATTCCGTTTTTTATGAGCTCATCAACGAGATTGCTGTAGAATTCAAGCCCCTTGGGGTTGACCCTGCCGTCTTGGGAGATAACCCTCGGCCATGATACGGAAAATCTGTATGATTTCAGCCCCAGCTCTTTCATCAGAGCGACATCTTCCTTGTACCTGTGATAATGGTCGCAGGCGACATGGCAGTTGTCGCCGTTTTTTATTTTTTCTTTCGGAGCTTCATCCCATATGCTGGGCGTTCGGCCGTCCGAATCATATCCGCCCTCGATCTGCGGTGCGGCTGTCGCGGCTCCCCAGAGAAAGCCGTCGGGAAAAACATTTTTGCTCACGAATTATCCTCCTTGCTTGTTGTAACGGTGAAGTTCAGCAGATTCAATTTGCCGGAGCCTTCGAAACGAAAATACAAGGCCGACTCGGCAAGAGAGAAACGAATACCTGTCTTTGCCCGCCGTGTATTTGGACGAATATCTATTTCTCCGATACAATCGCCGTCGATCTGTGTGAACAGGCGAAGTTTACCGCGTGCTCTGCCGCTGGCAGAAGCAATGATGCCGGCGGCATCGGACAAATCAAGATATTTATAACCGGTAACAGTTTTGTCTTTTATATTTGCAATATATTGGCATGGATCACATTCACGGTATTCTCCTTTTTGGGTTATGTACGGATAAGAGCGCTTGTTGGTCTTTGTTGTTTTGCACGTGCCCTGTTTTCCGTACAGCACGCAGGCAATCACCGCTTCATATGTATAGCCTGTCACCAAATACATGAGGTTCTCCGTCGGGGACATATTCCCATGAGGGCAGATATGGGTTTGTAACTGCATTGTGCATATTGAAACTCAGCCTTTCTTTATATCCCGCAGCTTGCTGTGTGCCGCCCGCTTGAGAACGAATATGTGCTTGAATCCGGCAGGATAAGGCGGCATTTTGTTGAGACGGGAACTTCTATCTCTATTTCAAAATTGCCGTCTTTTATTGTCCATTCTATCTTTATCTTTCCGTATGGCGTTTTTGTTTCACCTTTTGCATGGGTGAGCCCGCCGCCGACAATCGGCTTTACGGTAAAGCTCTTATATCCGCCGGTATTTGCTTCAAGCCCGAGAACCCTGCGGTAGAGAAATGCGCCGACTGCGCTATAGGCGTAATGGTTGAACGAGACCATGCTGTTTTCGCCCTCAACATCGCTGCCGTTGAGGTTGTCCATGTTTACACTGCCGTTTGGTCTGAGCGCGTCCCATTGCTCCCAGGTTGTCGTTGCGCCAGCCTTGACGCAATAGAGCCATGACGGACAGGTGTCCTGAAGCAGCAGGCGGTAGGCGGTGTCAATGTATCCGTTGTCTGCGAGAGCAAACAGCAGATACGGCGTGCCGGTAAATCCGGTGCTCAGGTGATAATCATTTTCAATGACAAGGCGGTTGAGATTCGCTGCCATGTTTTTCTTCTCTTCTCCGCTCACCATTCCGAAATGCAGCGGCAGAACATATCCGGTCTGAAATTCTCTTTTCAGCTTTCCGTTTCCGTCAGTAAAAGTTTTTCTGTATGCTAAAGATATTTCGTCTTTTAGCTTTCTGTAATATTCTGCATCATTTTTGTTGCCAAGCAGCGAGGCGATTTCCGATACAATGGCGCAGGAGTTTGCGTAGTAAGCCGTGGCGACCCACTTGCCCTTGCCCATCCAGTCCTTTATTCCTTCTCCGGGAGCGCACCAGTCGCCGAACTGGAACAGCCATTTCCAGATATGCTTTCGATATTTTCCGGGACCCGAAAGACTTGCCCAGAATTTGACGGCTCCGAGGAATTTTTTCATAACCGGGTATTGCTCTCTGAGCATTTCAATATCTCCGCGCGCGAGATATTCGCAGTAGGGGACTATCGTGCAGCAGTCGCCCCAGCAGGCGGTGGCGACTGTCGGCGCGCTGTTGCCCTGTTTCGGAACGACCATAGGTATTCCGCCGCCTACGCCCTGTTCCGATTTGACATCGGCAAGCCATTTGTCAAGGAAACGCGAAATATCAAAATTGTAGCAGGCTGTGTCGGCGAAGACCGAAATGTCGCCCGTCCAGCCCTGCCGTTCGTCTCTCTGCGGGCAGTCCGTCGGAATATCGACAAAGTTTGACTTTCCGCTCCAGCGAATATTGCTCTGGAGCTTATTGATGAGCGGGTCTGAACATTCGAATTTTCCGATTTCTTCAAAGTCGGAGTGGATAACGAAGGCTTCAACCGTTATATTTTCGGGGTTTATCCCGGATATCCCGATATACCGAAAGCCCATGTAGGTGAGCCTCGGCGAATATTCCTGCTCTCCATCGGCGCAGACATATGTTGCGGTGGCTTTTGCGGTACGGAGAGATTTGACGCAAAGGTCGCCGTCAATGAGCAGCTCCGCGTGGCGCACCGTTACTATTTGCCCGGTTTTGCCTTTTATTTTCAGATGCACTGCTCCCGCAAAATTCTGCCCGAAATCGTAAACAGTTTCTTTTCCGTTCTTGGCAGGAAATGAATTTATCGGCTGCAGTATTTCGTGCGCGGTGACTTTGCAGCCGTATTGCGCCGAAAGATGCGGCTTGAACTTTGGCGTGTATATATCCGCATCTGACCACTTGATTTTGTTGAGGTCAACCGTTGCGTCATAAGTTTCGCCGTCATAAAAATCACCGAAACGGTAGTTCCCTTGCGTTGTGACCTGCCATGTGCCGTCGGTGACTATCTTCTCTGTTGAGCCGTCTCGATATTCGAGAAACAGCTCCATGAGGAAAGCCTGACGGTCGCAGGTGATGCGGCTTTTGCTCGAATATGTGAACCGTCCGACAGCCCATCCGCCGCCGACAACGGCAATGATTGTGTTTTCGTCGGCAAGCAGATCACCGATATCGTATAAATTATATTGCATGGAGTGCTTGTAGCTCGTGAATCCGGGCGCAAAGTATTCGTTTCCGACTTTTTTCCCGTTTATGTTCAGCTCATAGATGCCGAGCGCCGTCGCGGTCACAAAAGCCCGCTTAAGCGGCTTCTTGACGGAGAAGCTTTTGCGGAAGGTAAACGGTGCAGGTGAGGTATTCTTTGCAAAAGAATAGACTTTATCTGTTATCCAATTCGCTGTCCACGGCACGGAAAGTCTGCCTGTTGAAAAGTCTGCTTCTTTTGAAGCGCTGCGCCCCATGTTGTCGAAAGCCGTTAATTTCACCGTATATTCTGTGAACGGCCCGAGTTCAAGCCCATCAAGGACAATGCCGGTTTGCCCGGTAACTTCTTTTTTGATATCGCCGACACAAACAACTGCTCTGCTCAATTCACAGCCGTCCTCGTCGGAGTGGAGAGAAAAAGACAGCACCGGTTGAGGGTTGTCGGTGACGATGTACTTTTTTGAGTGTTCTATTTTTATTTCATCGATTTCAAACATAGTATTTCCTCAAAACTCGTTTATCGAACCTTTGGTTATTCCGCTTTCGTTGAATGAATCAACTGCAAAATAATACTTTTCTGTTTCTTTATTTAAAAATGTTACCGTATAGTCATTTTGACCATACAAAAGAATGCTGTTATAAAGCTTATCGGGGGCGATTCCGAGACGGATGCAATATCCCATAGCATCGTTTTGACTGTTCCATGAGAGCTTTGCTTCGGTGGCACTTGTTCTCTCGGCCTTTTCGCCGGAAACCGCCGAGGGCTTTTCTCCGCCGCCGAGACCGAAAACTCTGAGCCCGGATATTGAAAAATTCTGCCCGTATGGGGCTCTTGCAAAAACAGCGCGGATATAACGCGCCTTTGCGCGGCATGGAATAAGCTTGTGCGGAAAAAACGTGTTCTGAATTTCTCCGTAAGGAATCCAATCGGTGCCGTTTGAACTGTATTCTATTCTGTATTCATAGCGGACAAGTTCTTCTTCGATATATCTCTCCTGAGTGAATGTTCCGCCGTATTCTTTCATCGGGGCGCGCTTCTTTTTTGTGAAGCAGTCGGCAAAATTCACCTGTACCGCTTCAACATTATATTCTTTCCCGAGATCGACGCTCAGCCATTCTCCGTTGTCTCCGCCGGTTGCCGACCAAGCGCTTTTTATGCTTTCGTCAAAGGCGTTCTGCGGGTCGAATCCGCTGCGGCTTGAGGACGCATATGCCGGCTTGTGATAAGACAAAAGCATCCATTTCGGCTCAACGGTCAGCGGGTCAAATTTTCCGTCAGGGATGTTCTTCGGATAGTCCGCAAAATACTGGTTGCAGAACAGTAATCCGTCTTTATCAACTCCCGCAGGCCAAAGACCGAGGCGGCGTTCGAAATTATGGTTGACACCTACGCAGACCGTGGAGGCGTGCCAAAGATTTCCGGATTTGTCGCTGAATGTGCTGCCGTGACCTGCTCCGCAGGTGAATCCGGATGGAACGATGGAGTACGGGTTGTGTTTCTGCCATTCGAATTTGCCAAGCGGATTGTCGGAAACCAGAACCGCATCGCCGTAGGTCGGAAACTCCGTGCCGGGAGTTGCATACTGAAAATAGTATCTGCCGTTTATTTTGTTGAGAAATGCGCCCTCTATAAACGCGCCGTCTCCGACAAACAGATTGATATATTTTTGCCACAGACTGATTTTTTTGTCGGCATAGATATCCTTGTTGTCTATTCCGTGGTTTTCTTTGTCGCCGGACACTATCGGTACCTTTTTGCCGATGGGTGTCATCGTTTTTATATCCATCTCAATCGCGTAGATAGGTTCTTTTGAAGAACAGCCCCAATAGAGATACGCTTTGTTGTCTTCAAAATGAAGGTGCGGATCCCAAAATGCAAACGGCGCCGAGACAAGCTCGAAGCCCTTAAATGGGTCGCGTGTGCGCAGTATCCTGCACTTTTTTGAATAAGAAGAGGCGCAAAAATACAGCCATCCGTCGTGCTCGCTCACATCGGGGGCATAACCGTGTATTTCAAGCTTTCTGTCTTCGTGAAAATCCCAGTGGAACAGGTCGTCCGAATAATAGAAACCTCCGCACTTTGAGGTAAAAAGAAAATATCTGTTGTTGAAGAGAATCACAGTCGGATCGGCCGCTTCCTTGTAGGCATATTTCCCGAACAGCGGATGCTGATATTTATATGCTATTTCGAGCGGATTGCAGTATAATTGCGCCATGTTGTTATTCCTCTTTTCCGCCCGTCACTTCTATGGAGAACGAGACAGGCTCAGTGTTTTCGGAGGATACCGTGACGGTTGATTTGCCGTCGGTTCTCCCTGCGCGGAATACAGCGAGGGCTCTTCCGCGGTATGTATTATGATACGGGTGGATAAAAACTTCGTCGGTTTTTGTCAGCGCGCTGCCGAAACCCTGCAGAGTGACCGCATCGCCGTCAATTTTTATATCAACGCGCTGTTCCATATATGGAAGAAGGGTTCCGTTTTTGTCGGTGAACTCAATTTCCGCAAAGCACAAAGACTGCCCATCGGGCGGCAGAACCGAGCGGTCGGGCCTGACTGTCAGAATCGGATCTTTTTCGCCGCTGATGAGTCGGGTGCGTCCCGTCTCGTTTCCGTTTTTGTCCAGAGCTATCGCAGTGAGCATGCCGGGGGCGTATTTCACGGAGAACAGAACTTTGTTTTTGCGGACTTTCTTCGCTCCGATAACTTTACCGTTGAGTTCCAATCTGACGCTGTCGGCTGTTGTATAAACCTCTGCGACGGTCGGCTTTCCTTCAAAGCCGTGCCATGTCCAGCTGTTGAGCGCATTTGTGAACTGCCATGCGCCTTTGCTCGGTGTTTCTCCGCTGTGGTTGAGCGGTCTGACTGCGAGAAACGGCTCGGTTCCCGTTCCCCATACGGTTCGGAGAAATGCCATTTGTGCCAAAGGCAGACCGGTAATGTCAATCATTCCCTGCCCGGAGAGGAGCGGAAGCCCCTTGTAGGACTGATATGTCCATCCCATGCAGGTTTCGCCTATGTAGTCCCATGCCGACCACACGAAGTCACCTATCAGCTGCTTATGCCTGAGAACGCGGCTCCAGTTATACGGCAAATCGGCGGACATAGTCTCTGTGCCTAACATCAGTCGGTCGGGATATTTTTCGGCATCCTTGTCATAGCGCGAGGATGCGTAATTTAGTCCGACAATGTCAAGGGCGGGTGATATGTCGCACACCACTTTTTCTGCCATATGGGTTTTGCTCAATGCAAAGAATAACTTGCCGAGCTTTTCTGCCCAATAATTGAAAAATGCCGAACCGGATTTCTTTTCTTTGTAGCCTTTGCCTTCCGGCAGAGGTTCTTTTTTATATTCCTTTTTGTCGCTGTAAACGCCGATGCCCAGACGCGCATAGACATTAAGCAGGACATTTATTCCGCAAGTGACCGGACGGGTGTTGTCAAGTGAATGAAGTATATCGCGCATTTCGGAACACAGATCGATTCCGCGCTTGGCAGCTGTTTCGGTGACCTCATTGCCGAGAGAATACATTATAACGCTTGGATGGTTGTAGTCGTTTTCGACCATTGCAGCGAGAACAGATTTATAATCGGAGAGAAAATCACGCGAATAGTCATGGTATTCCTTCGGTATATACCATCCGTCAAATGCCTCGTCCATGACATACATACCTATTCTGTCGCAGGCATCGAGCAGTGAGCGGGAAGCAGGGTTGTGCGCCATGCGTAGAGCATTGAAACCCTGGCTTTTCAGTATTCTTACGCGGCGTTCCTCGGCGTCGGCAAAAGAACAGGCACCGAGAACACCGTTGTCATGGTGGATGCATCCGCCGCGAAGCAAAGTCTCCCGGCCGTTGACAAGCAGCCCGGTTTTTCCGCTCCATTCGAGAGTGCGTATACCGAATTTTTCTGTCAATTCTTCGCCGTCTCTCGAGACCTTACAGGTATATAGATACGGCGTTTCCGCGGACCACAAGTGCGCCCCGCTAATCTCAAACCGACCTTTTTGACCGCTTGCGGCAAGGCTGCCATCGGCATCGAAAATCTGTATATCCGCACCGTCGTCGGTATCGACTTCGATAACGGCGGGTGAGATTCCGACGGTTTTTATCTTCAGAAAAGTCGGGGCATATTTTCTTGAAATTTCAAGATATACAGGGCGGTATATTCCGCTGCCCGAATACCAGCGGCAGTTCGGAACAAGGCTGTTGTCGGCAAGAACCTCAATGGTATTTTCACCGACTGTGATTTTCTCGGTGAGGTCGGCGGTGAACGGCGAATAACCGTATTTGTTTTCTTTAACAGCTTCACCGTTTACGCTCACGACTGCATTGCGGTATACGCCGCCAAAGTGCAGCCGGATATTTTTGCCGATGTCACTTTCGTTAATTCGAAATGTTTTTGTGTATCTGTACTTTCCGCCCGGAAAGTATCCGCTCTGAACCGCGTTCCTGCACGAAGCATATCTCTTTTCGCCAAGCATCGCGTCGTGCGGAAGACAAACTGAAAAGCTTTCGCCGTTTTCCTTTGCCAGCGTCCAGCCATCGTTAAAATCGAATATCATTTGGTTTCACCGTGTTTTTTGGCGAGCTTTGCTGCCTTTTTCTGTTCTTTCTTTGCCTTTGCGGCGAGATATTTGGCGTTTTCTGCCTCAAAGTCAAGTCCCTTCTTTTCACAGAGAGCTTTGAGGTCCTTTATTCTGTTTTCTTCGTATTCGCGCTCGTCGCGTTCTGCCTCCAGTCTGTCCAGCTCTTCCGGCTCGATCCACTCTTCGCCCTTGGCGAGGACGGCTTCTTTCTTTCTGCGGAGCAGTTCGGCGGAAATTTCGGGCATCTTCTTCTCGACATCGACAAATGGCAGCAGCACTATAAACGCTGTAGAAAGAATAATATCGAACAGATAGAATGAGAGGGTCATAAATGCTCTGACTTTTTCGTTTGGCATAACTCCGGCAATATCAACGAAGCCGAGGCGGAGAATAGCCGATTCGTATCCGCCGGCAAACGGTGCATATATAAGAGTCATAACAGCAGTGACAATACCTGTGCCGAGAAGTCCCTCAAGGCGGATATGCGACTTGTATTCGATGCTGTCAAATGCAAAGCAGGTAAGCGTTGCAAAAATATATGCGTTGGGAAGCCAGCCGAGGTTTCTTAAAAGTCCCGCTATCAGAGCAGGAATCATTTTATCCGGGAATATCCAGCCGATGATGCTGCCGATAAGCACGAGCGAATATCCGCCGACGGTCAGATTCTTTATTCCGACTTTTTTGGATATCGGGTATATCAGGAATGCACCGATACCGAGCGGAACTCCTGTTACGATCTGATAGATCATCTGCATGAAATCGTTGTTGATGCCGCCGAGCATATATTGAATATAGAAATATTGAACGTTTCCGCCCTTGTAGTTGTCAACAATTCCTCCCAGAAGCCCAAGAAAAGTCAGAATGACCCAGTATTTGTTGGTGAACAGTGCTTTCATCTGTTCTTTAAGAGGAATATTGTTTTCTCTGTCAATGCCCTGTTCGAGTGCGATATCTTCGATAATGCGCTCTCTGGTGAAATAGTACTCCATGAGCACAAGCGGAACGGCGACTATCGAAAGGATTATCATAAGTATAGCATATCCTTTGATATCATACTGGAGCCATAACGGGATAATGACCGAAGAGACAAGCATTCCGATGAGTATGCCGGAAATGAGAGTCCACGACATTTTGCGTATAAAAGTCAGCTGCGTTTTCTCTTTGGCGTTGTGAGTTGAAAGAGATACTATGTTGTCGCGGAACAGGTAAAAGTAGGAGGTTCCGATTGTATGATAGCATATGAGCAGGGTGAAGAAATAGTACCAGTAGTTATCACCCAGAGTATTTCCCGAAAACAGGAAGATGGTCGCCGCTATTGCAATGGAACAGAATCCGAAGATCAGATACCACGGACGGAGTCTACCCTGCTTTGACTTTGTGTGCGAGATAAGCCACGACACCAAGAGACCTGTAGCGACGGCAAGAATCTTTGCAACAGTCATTACCATCTCATATTTTTTGCCCATTGCGGATATCATCGCGGCGTTGCCTTCGCCATACATTGCACCGACCTGCTGAGTGAAAAACTTTTCAACGAGCGCGGCTACAGTGTTGACAACGAGAATGAGTCCGAGAGGACCGACGAGGTGCCCGAGGTATTTTTCTTTCCGTGATACCGAGCAGGTTTTTATCTTTGAATCAAAAAACTTTGAATTTATTATGCTTTTTTCGAGCAAGGATATTTCTTTCATAAGTTCACCCTTTTATCAATATGTGCCGTCGAAGTGTTATTTCGATACTTTGTTGAAATCTATTTTTATAGTTGTTTTTCCGCCCTGTTCAAATGTTATCGGAACGGAGAAAACGCCGTTTTGACCCTTGAATGTCTTGCTTTCTCCGGCGGCAACGCCTATGCTGCCGTTTTCACTCTGGTTTTCAGGTGTGAGGGTCAGTTCTGTTCCGTCGTCATTGATTTCCCAGTAGCCGTCGCTCCACATGGAATATTTTCCTGCGAACTGGGCGCAGTGAAGCTCATAGACTCTGCCTTCTTCGCCCCATTCGTTTGCGTCGGAGGTGTTTCTGAGAAGTATGTATGCATCGCCGACGACTCCCGCCCATATCTTGCTTTCTGAATCGGCTCTCAGAATGTCGCCCTTTTTATCGTTTATGAAGGCAAACTTGCCGACAGAAACAGACGGCTGTTTTGCCGGGACGGCTGTTGTTCCGCTTGAAGTGGTATCTGCCTTTGTCTCTTTAACTGATGCGGATTCGGAGACTGCTTGCGGCGCAGTTGAGTTCGGCGATGCCGCAGATGTGTCTTCAACTTGAGCTTCAACACTTCCCGAGGAAGCGTCAGTGGTATCGGTTTCGATGTTCTTCTGGCCGTGGCAGCCTGCAAAGAAAGCGAGCATCGCCAACGAAAGAAGCGCGCAGATAAATTTTTTCATATATAATCCTCCTGTTTTTGATTTTGCTCTTTTGCTGTGATTTTAGATGCGGCAAACACATAATGCCCAAAATCAGTCAACAAAGTCTGCAAAAAATAATCATTATACATTAATTTTAATCAAAAACAGTTGAACAGTATTTCACTATCGGATATAATATTATAAAATAAGGTTCGGGAGCGTTCTTTATGAATGACAGAATAAATAATATATGCAGTTTGTTTTATGCTTCACATTATATACCGTTGGCGGTGTATGAAGAAAGGACTATAGTACATATTTTTTCGTCGTCGGGCAGCAGTCTCGATTTGTTTTCTTTGTTTGAGGCTCAGTCGTTTTCCGCCGAGCAGACTATGTATATCCTGACTTTGCCTGAACAGGGAACATATGGGCAGATAAGAATAAAAAACAGCCCGATGAGAGTACTTCTCGGTCCGGTTTTTCCGACGCCTATCACGGAAGATACGGTTATGACCATTGCACGAAGAAATTTAACGGATAAAAAAGATATGGATGCATTGGCGAAATTTCTGTATTCCATTCCGAATTGCTCATATAATCAGTTTGTGAACCTTACCGCGTTTCTGAATTTTATTATCAACGGTGAGATGTTTGACATTGCGGAGCAGTTTCGTGAGGAGTCGTCGGATGTAGGAAACAAGCTTGCGGTTACATATACCGAGGACTTGTATAAATCACAGGACGAGCAGGTTCTGCACGGAACATATCAGTTTGAAAATATGCTCCTCTCATTTGTAAGGGACGGCGAGACAGACAAACTGAATGCGTTTTTGACCTCCACCGCGAAAACAACGCACCTGCGGGAGGGAAAACTTGCGGAGGCGCCGCTGCGTCAGGCAAAAAATATTTTGATAGGCATAGCAACCATGGTCGGCAAGATCGGTGCTATCGGCGGCGGACTCGGAGTTGAAGAGACCTACCGTCTTATCGATCTGTATATTCAGGAATGTGAAAAGACCTCCTCAACAGAGGAGGTTAAAGTGCTGCAGTACAACATGCTTCTTGATTTCACGGACAGGGTTGCACAAGTGAAGGCCCCGCGGAATGCGTCGAAAGAGATATATGCTTGTATGCAGTATATTCAAAATCACACAAACTGTCAGATAGGAATAGATGATGTTGCGGGATTCATCGGAAAGAGCAGGACATATGTAACAAAAAAATTCAGGCAGGAAACCGGAGAAAGCATTACAGATTTCATTATAAAAAGTAAAATAAGAGATGCCAAAAGGCTTCTCAGATACTCCAGTCGAAGTCTGTCGGAGATAAGCACCCATCTTTGCTTTTCAAGTCAGGCGTATTTCCAGACCGTGTTTAAAAAGTCTACGGGTATGACGCCGAATGAATACAGGAATGTTCACAACGAAAAGTGATTGGAA